>JAHRVZ010000363.1 GCA_019090405.1 Paracoccaceae bacterium | reverse complement strand
TGGACGGCCTGATTACTCAGGGCGAAAAATACAACAAAGTTGTTGATGCCTGGTCTAAATGTAACGATCGCGTCACCGACGCCATGATGGATTCGATTTCGACTACGAAAACGGACGAAGACGGGACTGAAATGGAGCCGAATTCGGTTTACATGATGGCCCATTCGGGTGCGCGTGGGTCTGTTACTCAGATGAAACAGCTGGGCGGAATGCGTGGTCTGATGGCCAAACCGAACGGCGACATCATCGAAACTCCGATTATCTCGAACTTTAAGGAAGGTCTGAGCGTTCTTGAGTATTTCAACTCGACACACGGTGCGCGTAAAGGTCTGTCTGATACCGCCCTTAAAACGGCGAACTCGGGCTATCTGACACGGCGTCTGGTGGATGTTGCGCAAGACTGTATCGTGCGGATGCGCGATTGCGGGACTGACAAAGCGATTACGACGGAACCGGCGGTTAATGACGGCGAAGTTGTTTCGACCTTGGGCGAACGTTTGCTCGGTCGCGTTGCCGCCGAGGACATCCTGCGTCCGGGAACTGACGAAGTTCTTATCGCCAATGGTCAGTTGATTGACGAACGTATGGCAGACTCTGTGGAAGAGGCCGCCGTTGCGTCGGCTCGCATTCGCAGCCCACTGACCTGCGAGGCCGAAGAAGGCGTTTGCGCCATGTGCTATGGTCGTGACCTTGCTCGCGGTACAATGGTCAACTCGGGCGAGGCAGTTGGCATCATCGCAGCGCAGTCGATCGGCGAGCCGGGCACTCAGTTGACCATGCGAACATTCCACATTGGTGGTGTTGCGCAGGGTGGACAGCAGTCGTTCCTTGAGGCCAGCCATGAAGGCAAAATCGTCTTTGAGATGCCTCAGACACTTGTCAACACGTCGGGTGAAACGGTTGTTATGGGCCGGAACATGAAGTTGACCATTCAGGACGCCAACGGCGATACCCGTGCCAGTCACAAGCTGGGATATGGGTCTAAGTTGGCGGTCAAGGACGGTCAGGATGTGGCTTTGGGTGACAAGCTGTTTGAATGGGATCCCTACACTCTGCCGATTATCGCAGAGAAAGACGGGGTTGCCAAATTTGTTGATCTGGTTTCGGGCCTTGCGGTGCGTGACGAGACCGACGAAGCAACCGGCATGACTCAGAAGATTGTGATTGACTGGCGGACAGCCCCTAAAGGCAACGAACTTAAGCCAGAAATCATTCTGGTAGATGCTGATGGCGAACCTATTCGCAATGATGCGGGCAATCCAATCACCTATATGATGTCGGTTGATGCGGTTCTGTCCGTCGAAGAAGGACAGGACGTAAAAGCCGGTGACGTGGTTGCGCGTATTCCGCGTGAGGGTGCCAAAACCAAGGACATCACCGGTGGTCTGCCGCGTGTGGCTGAACTGTTTGAGGCACGTCGCCCCAAAGACCACGCGATTATCGCAGAAATCGACGGCTATGTTCGCTTTGGTCGCGACTATAAGAACAAGCGTCGGATCAGCATCGAACCTGCAGATGAAACATTGGATAACGCGGAATACATGGTGCCGAAAGGCAAGCATATTCCTGTTCAGGAAGGCGATTTCATCCAAAAGGGCGATTATCTTCTGGATGGCAATCCTGCGCCACATGACATTCTTGCGATTATGGGTGTCGAGGCGCTTGCCAACTATATGATCGACGAAGTGCAGGACGTGTATCGACTGCAGGGCGTGAAGATCAACGATAAACATATCGAAGTGATCGTGCGCCAGATGCTGCAAAAATGGGAAATCACTGATAGTGGCGACACTACGCTGCTGAAAGGTGAACACGTCGACAAGCAGGAGTTCAACGAAGCCAACGAAAAAGCCCTGTCCAAAGGCGGGCGCGAGGCCAAAGGCGGCGCGATCCTTCTGGGTATCACCAAGGCGTCGTTGCAGACCCGATCGTTCATTTCGGCGGCGTCGTTCCAGGAAACCACGCGAGTTCTGACCGAAGCATCGGTTCAGGGTAAGCGCGACAAACTGGTTGGCCTCAAAGAAAACGTCATCGTGGGACGTCTGATCCCGGCGGGGACTGGTGGGGCAACCCAGCAGATGCGTCGTGTGGCGACGGAACGCGACAACGTCGTGATCGAAGCGCGTCGCGCCGAGGCCGAAGCAGCCGCAGCACTGGCGGCACCTATGGCTGACGACATCATTGGAGATGAGGCATTTGACTCGATGATCGTCGATACACCGGAAAGTCGCGATTAAGTCGCACCTGACGGATTGAATGACAAAAGGCCCGCGTTCCCTTGGTGCGCGGGCCTTTTCCCTTGGCGACGCTACCAATTTTCGACAGGGCGTTGCTTTAGGCTTATGTGATCCAATTGAGCACGCTTACGCGCGCATTATCTTAGTTGATTTGGCGATTGTTGCCTGTGTTGCCGTTCATTCGCCAGACATAGGAATAACGGTATAGGGATGTCGGACTATCAAAACGCCTCTCTAATTAGCCTCTTTTCATTTGGCCTCTGTGGGTGTTTTGTCGATTTAGGCAGTCAGGAGCAGATCAGACATGGAGACCCGAGCAAAAGTTATTGGCGTTTTGCGTTTTTCGGTGCTCACCCCGACCTACTATTCCGAACGCTTTGAAACATTGGAAAAAACCGCCGAGCATCTTTTTTCCGACGAAAGGATGGACTTGCGATTTCGCATATTTGAGAGTTTATGCCTACCGTCGCTGATCCGGCAAAGTGACGCTGATTTTGATTGTGTGGTGTTGACTGGTGCCTCTATGCCACCAAAACACCTGGACCGGTTAAAGGCGTTGCTGGACCCGCTGCCGAACATCCATTGCAGGCCGGTGGGAACAGAAAAGCACTATCAGTTGTTGAAAGCGGGATATGCTTCCATCCCTGTTGATGATTGCACGCATCGCATCATGTTCCGGCTAGACGATGACGACGCGCTGGATATTGATTTCATCAAACGTACCAAACATCTGGCGTCTGGGTTACTTGATCTGCAAGGGGCAGATACGCCATTTGTAATTTCCTATAACCGTGGATTTTATGTCGATTTTCATGACGGTGAAAACCAAAGCGGTGAAAATGACGTGTTTGACGCCTGCGAACGCGCGCCGCTATCAACGGGAACAACGCTGGTGGCTCCGGTTGGCTATCCGCGTAATCCCTATCGCTATGTTCATCGGGCACTGGCCCAGCATTATAACATGTTTTCGGACATATCGGTGCCCGCCTTTATCCGTACGATCCACGGCGATAACAAATCCCGGCCCACGCAGATGGGCCCAACCCGCAAGATGAAACCAAAAGAGATTTCACGGCAGATTCGTCAGCATTTCGGGATCGAAATGGAAATGTTAAAGGCATTATAGGCATGTCACCTAACACCAGGGGCGCGTTGCTGATGATGGCCAGCATGGCGGCCTATACGATCAATGACGCCCTTATCAAAGCGACCGAAGGGGCGTTGCCGTTGTTCCAGTTGTTGACCCTGCGCGGAGTGATGACGTTGGCGCTGGTTCTGGTGGTGGCGGCACGCATGCGCGCACTTGATTTTCGCATGACGGGACATGATTTCATGTTGCTGTCAGTGCGCTGCTTGACCGAGATTGCCGCGACCTATTGCTTTGTTACTGCCCTGTTGCACATGCCGCTGGCCAATATTTCAGCCGTGTTACAGATGTTACCACTGACCGTAACATTGGGGGCGGCGTTGTTTTTCCGCGAGGCGGTGGGCTGGCGCAGGTCTTTGGCCATTGCTGTTGGCTTCGTCGGCATGTTGCTGATTGTGCGCCCCGGAGCAGAGGGGTTCAACGTCTATTCGGTTTATGCGTTGGGCGCCGTTCTGGCGGTGACATTCCGCGATCTGGTAACACGGCGCATGTCGCCTGATCTGCCATCAATGACTGTGACCGTGGCCGTATCGGCGGCCATTTTGGGGTTTGGTCTGGTTGGATCGTTGGGCGAGCAATGGCAACCAGTCGAGGTGCGCCACTGGGCGCTATTGGCGGGATCGTCCGTGTTTATCATGGGGGGCTATCAGTTCAGCGTGCAGGTGATGCGGGTCGGGGACGTATCGTTTATCGCGCCGTTCCGTTATACCGGATTGCTGTGGGCGCTGGTTCTTGGCTGGCTGATGTTTGGTGATTGGCCGGATGGTGTGACCATGCTTGGGGCAGCAATTGTTGTGGCAACCGGGTTGTTCACGTTGTTCCGGGAACGCGCGCTGTTACGGGACTGAGAACGCCCGTCGCACGTCGTCAGCATCAATGTTGTAAACCTTTTTAAAATGCGCCTCTTGTTCGGGACTTTGGGGAAGCAATTTTATCGGCTTGATGCCAGCCTTTTGACGGGAATCGTTAAAGTCATTATGTCCGCGAACCAACATGTCATCTCCTGTAAAAGTGACGCTCGGCATGTTTTGCCCGACTTTCATATGTGCGAAATTCATAACCGTTTGGCTGACCTCGCGGCGAAATACGATCGCCAGAGCTGCGGTTGTGTAGGCGTTGTTGGCCGGCGCTGTTTCAAGACCATTCGGGCCGGGCCGAGCGATATACCCGGTATTGTAGTCGATCGCGATATGGCGATGTTTCTGCGCCATGTCGCGCACATCATTCACCGTTTCACGAAGTTTCTCGACATAGCAGCAGGCGACGGCATCATCGTCGTCCATGCGAAATTGCGCGCATAGGTCGTGGTCAAACAGCCGAACTGAATTGATGGCTTCGCGCATAACTTTGCGGTGTCGGCCGGGAGCGTGTTTTTGCACCACGACCTGCGGCATATCAGCGACAAGATCGTTCAATCTTTCAAAGGCGTTGGTCGGCAGGCTATCGCCGGTGACGATCAGAAATGTGAAATCAGGATCGGTCTGCGCCCTAAGCGGTGGCAGCATCATTGTTTCAAATGTAAGAAACCGTTCCTCAAGGCGTTTGGGCGCATAAAGATATGCTGCGCGCTGGTCCAGAGTGTCATGGTCGACTTGAAAGCCGCCCAATCCAAGATAGGAAAACCGACATAATCCGATAACCTGCATATTGTGCTGCCTGTACTTGAGTTCCGCATGTTTCATGCCCATCTGCAATGTTGCAGTGACGCGTAGGCTTGGCAAGCGCCAGAGGCTGTTGACACGGGGTGCGACTCCCCATATATGCG
>JAHRVZ010000362.1 GCA_019090405.1 Paracoccaceae bacterium | reverse complement strand
TTGAGGAAGGGCTGGAACAGGTCTGGGCACGGCATCGCAGACTGGCTCAGGCGATCTGGGCGGCTTGTGATGTTTGGGGGCAGGGCGGTCCATTGCGTCTGAATGTGGCTGACCCGAAAAACCGGTCTCACGCGGTGACTGCATTGCAGATTGGCGCGCCAAACGGTGCAGCACTACAGGATTGGGTCAGGGATAATCTGGGCCTGACATTGGGCATTGGTCTGGGCATGGCCCCTCCGGGTGATCCGGCGCGGGATGGCTTTTTCCGGTTGGGTCACATGGGTCACGTGAACGGGCAAATGATCATGGCGATGCTGGGTGGTGTTCAGGCTGGTATGATTGCGCTGGACATTCCGCACGGTCGCGGCGCACTTGATGCCGCCGCGACGGTCATTGCCGGAAAATGATCCGACGACCGACCTTTGGTTAGCCTGAACGCGCCTGCGCCAGTGCCTTGGGCAGCATCTCGGCAAGCAGGTCAAGATCAGCCTTGGTTCCGCAACTGATCCGGATACATCGGCTCTGAGGGGCGCAAAACGGCATTCGCACAAATATGCCAAGCGCGATCAATGCGTCCAGAACCGCCTTGGCAAACACCTCATCCTGCCCGCAATCAATGGCAACAAAATTGGTCGCCGATTGCAACGGTGTCAGCCCATTGTCCCGTGCGATTTTGGCGATTCGTTTGCGGGCCGCATCAATCTTTGACTGCACCTGTCCCAGCCAGCTTTCATCCCGCAACGCCGCCAATGCGCCAGCCTGTGATGCGCGGTTCATGCCAAAATGATTGCGTACTTTGTTAAAGGCCGAAATCAACGCCGGTGCTGCAATCGCGTAACCAACGCGTGCACCCGCCATCCCGTAGGCTTTGGAGAATGTTCGCATTCGAATGACGCGCGGATCATCGGCATCTATTGGCGCGGCAGTCCCCGTGGGCGCACATTCGACATAGGCCTCATCCAGAATCAACAGGCAGCCATCGGGCAATTTATCCAGTGCCGCGACAATATCGGCTCCGGACTGCCAAGTGCCCATCGGATTGTCCGGATTAGCGATATAGATCAGTTTGGCATCAACTTTGGCAGCTTTTGCAAACAAAGATGCCGGGTCTTCATGGTCATCCACATAAGGAACCTTGTGCAAGACACCACCAAAACCCGCGACGTGATAGTTGAATGTCGGATAGGCTCCATCCGACGTCACCACCGCATCCCCAGCAGAAATCAGCAAGCGAACGAGATAGCCCAGCAATCCATCAATACCTTCGCCAACGACGATATTGGCCGGTAAAACGCTGTGCTGTCGGGCCAATGCCTGCCGCAGATCGTGGTTTTCCGGGTCGCCATACATCCAGACGTCGCCAGCGGCCTCCTGCATCGCTGCGATAGCGCGGGGCGAGGGGCCAAACACATTTTCGTTGGCGCCCAACCGGGCGTCAAACGGCGCGCCGCGTTGGCGTTCCTGAGTTTCGGGACCAACAAAGGGCACAGTTGCGGGCAAGGACAAGGCAAGCGGGGTATAGCGTGGATCAGTCATAGGTGCTGATAAACCAGGACGGCCCTGCGCGGCAAGCCTTGGTTGGTGCCGGGTTTGCCGACCTCTGATCTGTCGGCATCCAACCGACAGGTCAATGTCGCCCAATGTTTGTCTGGAATGTTGCACCGGTTCGGCGCAAAGTCGTTCCAAACATCAGGAGAACCCACATGGCGCGTGTATCAGTTGAATATCGGGATCATATTGCATTGGTCACTCTGACCCGTGGCGACAAGATGAACGCTTTGGATGATGATATGGTGCAGGCCATCATCGCCGCCGGACAAGAGGTCGCCGCGTCGGGCGCGCGGGCGGTTGTGCTGGCGGGCGAGGGCAAAAGTTTCTGCGCCGGGCTTGATCTGGCAAGCTTTGCCAAGATGGGTCAGATAGATCCGCGCGATTGGCTGTTGGCGCGTTCGCATGGGGATACCAACGAGATGCAGGAACTGGTTATGGTCTGGCGTCGTGTGCCGGTTCCGGTGATCGTGGCCATGCATGGCGCGGCCTATGGCGGTGGTCTGCAACTGGCGCTGGGTGGTGACATTCGCATTGCGTCACATGATGCGACGTTTTCAGTGATGGAGATGAAATGGGGCATTGTGCCGGATTTGGGTGGGATGGTTCTGTTGCCAAAACTGGTGCGCTCGGATGTGCTGCGGTTGCTGACCTACACGGCACGCCCGATTAGCGCCAAACAGGCCGAGAAATGGGGGCTGGTGACGTCACTGTCGGACGATCCGTTGATGGATGCGCTGGCGCTGGCCACCGAAATCGCCGGTAAAAGCCCGTCGGGCATTCGCGCAGCCAAGCGATTGATTGAGGTCGCCGAGGCCGCAGATCGGGCCGAAGTCCTGCTGGAAGAATCGCTTGAACAGGTGGAACTGATCGGCAAGCCCGATCAGATGGAGGTTATTGCGGCCCAAATGCAGGGGCGCGCGCCAGAGTTTAAATAGGCGCGCGGCTTTCTGTCAGGCGACTATTCAAGTTCTGCCAAACGCGCGAGCGCCTCGTTCAGTTTGGCCTCTTCTGCTTCGCGGGCCACCAGATTGTCGCGGGTTTCTTTGACCACTTCGGGGGGGGCTGAGGCGGCGAATTTGGGGTTCTTGAGACGCCCACGCAAGCCGCCCAGTTCTTTCGCAAGTTTTCCAAGGCTCTTTTCCAACCGTGCCTTTTCTTCGGCGATGTCGATGATCCCGGCAAGAGGCAGACCAAAGCTGGCACCCTCAGCGGGGATGGTCACGGTGCCTTTGGGCAGGGCATCGGTTTCGGTCAGGCTGTCGATACGGGCCAGACGTTTGATCAGGGTCTCATTGCGCTCCCACGCGCCACGGCCACGATCGTCGATCTGGCTGACCAGCATCGGCACGTGCAGGCCTGCTGGCACATGCATTTGCTGACGCGCGGACCGCACACTTTCGATCAGGGTAATGACCCAGTTCATTTCGTGATCCGCATCTGCATCGACCAGTTCGTCTGGCGTGTAAGTTGGCCAGTCGCCGTGGATCAACATTTTTGACCGCTCAGCAGAGGTGCCCCAAAGTTCTTCGGTGATGAAGGGCATGATTGGGTGCAAGAGCAGCAAACATTGGTCCAGAACCCATTTCATTGTGGCCTGAGTTTCGGCCTTTTCCTCGTCGGTGCCGTTTTGCAGCAAGGGTTTTGAGAACTCGACATACCAATCACAGACCTTGCCCCAGACAAAGGCATAAAGGCCGGTGGCGGCGTCGTTAAAGCGGAAATTCGCAAGGGCGGCGTCGGTTTCGGCGCGCGCCTTGGCGGTTTCACCGATGATCCATTTATTAACGGTCCGGGTGGGCGTTGGCATGCCGTCGGGTGCGGTAAACACGTCGTTCATTTCGGCAAACCGCATGGCATTCCAAAGCTTGGTGCCAAAATTGCGATAGCCGACGATGCGCTGGGTGGACAGTTTCAGATCACGGCCCATTGCCGCCATGGCGGTGACGGTAAAGCGCACCGCATCCGCGCCGTATTCGTCGATCAGTTCCAGCGGGTCGAGCACGTTGCCCAAGGATTTGCTCATCTTCTTGCCCTTTTCGTCCCGGACAAGGGCGTGCACATAAACGGTGTCGAACGGTTTTTGATCGACAACGGCGTATTGCATCATCATCATCCGGGCGACCCAGAAAAAGATGATGTCAAAGCCGGTAATCAACGTGCTGGTTGGAAAGTATTTTTGCAATTCGGGCGTGTCTTCGGGCCAGCCAAGGGTGCCGATAGGCCAGAGACCAGAGGAAAACCATGTGTCCAGAACGTCAGGATCGCGCCAAAGCGAGATTGCTTTTTCGTCATGGGAAAAGCTTTCAAGTTGGTCTTCCAATGCGCCGGTAAAATCGGTTTTTTCGTGGATAGTGTCCGCGCCGTAAAATTCACGGGCCTGTGCGACGACGTCGTCCCAGTTGGCGCCGCAGAACGCCTTTTCTGCAGAGGTTGAATAGTCGATATGACCATCTTCGGAAATGCCCGGTCCATACCAAACCGGTATCTGATGTCCCCACCAAAGCTGGCGTGAAATACACCACGGTTCGATGTTTTCCAGCCAGTGGAAATAGACTTTTTCGTGCTGTTCGGGCAGAATTTTGACCTCGCCGCTG
>JAHRVZ010000361.1 GCA_019090405.1 Paracoccaceae bacterium | reverse complement strand
TGATCCGGTCTGAACTGATACAAAAAATCGCTGATGAGAACCCACATCTTTACCAAAGGGATGTCGAGCGGATTGTGAATACAGTCTTTGACGAGGTTACTGGCGCTATGTCGCGCGGAGACCGGGTCGAGCTGCGTGGCTTTGGCGCGTTCTCGGTCAAAAAGCGGGATGCACGCATCGGACGCAATCCACGGACTGGTGAAACAGTCAGTGTCGAAGAAAAGCACGTGCCTTTTTTCAAGACCGGCAAATTGCTGCGCGATCGTTTGAACGGAAAATAGCGCGATGCGTTACATTCGATATGTCTTTCTGGGCTGCCTTGGAATCGTTTTGATTTCGGTGTCGATGGCCAATCGGGCCTTGGTTGAGCTTAAATTGATCCCGGACGCATTGGGCGAACTGATCGGGTTCAATTTTGGGTTCAGCCTGCCGTTGTTTGTTGTGATTCTCTGTGGGATTGCCGCCGGATTGGTGATTGGGTTCATTTGGGAATGGTTGCGTGAATACAAACAACGCCGCACTGCCAGTAGCTCAGCCCGAACCGTGCGCAAGCTTGAGCGCGAAGTAACCAAGCTCAAGGGTGAAAAGCACGAAGGTAAGGACGAAGTTCTGGCTATATTGGAAGAAGCCAGCTAGGGCGACGCCATGTCTAAGAACATTCAGGTCAAAATTTGCGGGATAAAGGACAACGCAACCCTTGAGGCGGCGGTTGCGGCTGGCGCGCGATATGTTGGGTTTGTATTTTTCCCGAAATCGCCCCGAAACCTGTCGGTGCAAAGCGCTGCGGAATTGGCGGCGTTGGTCCCGGCCGGGATCTGCAAAGTGGCGCTGAGCGTGAATGCAGATACCGCCTTTTTGGATCAATTGACCGAAGCCGTCCCATTGGACATGTTGCAATTGCACGGCACTGAAAGCCCTGCGCGCGTAGCTGAGGTAAAGGCACGTTATGGTCTGCCGGTGATGAAAGCCGTAGGTATCGCGGATGAGGGCGATTTGGCAGCACTGGACGACTATATGCGTGTGGCCGATCAGATTCTGGTGGATGCCAAAGCGCCAAAGACAGCTAAGTTGCCCGGAGGGAACGGGCTGGCGTTTGACTGGCGTTTGATTGCTGGACGGCGCTGGACTGTACCATGGATGCTGGCGGGCGGGTTAACAGCTGATAACGTTTCCGAGGCAATTCGGTTGACCGGGGCTACGCAGGTTGATGTCTCAAGCGGGGTAGAAAGTGCGCGTGGAGTAAAGGACGCCGGGATGATTGCGGATTTTCTGGCTGCCGCACAAAGCTGAGTCTTTGATTGCGCCGCGACTATGTCGCGTCGCGGGCCTCCGGCGGGGATATTTTCACCAAAATGAAATAGCTGGGTTCTTTACGCTGGCCTGGCAAGGCGGTACACGCAGGTGAGTTTGTAGGAGCGTGACCAATGGCTGATGATCTTTTTAATTCGTTCATGAATGGGCCGGATGAAAACGGCCGCTTTGGCGATTTTGGGGGGCGGTTTGTCAGTGAAACTCTGATGCCGTTGATCCTGAGCCTTGAAGAAGAATATGAAAACGCCAAGACAGACGATAGTTTTTGGGCTGAAATGAATGATCTATGGACAAATTATGTTGGGCGCCCCAGCCCGCTGTACTTTGCTGAACGGCTGACTGAACATCTTGGCGGTGCAAAAATTTATCTCAAGCGGGATGAGTTGAACCACACAGGGGCGCATAAGATCAACAACGTGTTGGGGCAGATCATTCTGGCGCGGCGTATGGGCAAAAAACGGATCATTGCAGAAACCGGTGCCGGGCAGCATGGGGTTGCCACGGCGACTGTTTGCGCCAAGTTCGGTCTGAAATGTGTCGTCTATATGGGCGCGCACGATGTGAAACGTCAGGCGCCCAATGTGTTTCGTATGCGCCTTTTGGGGGCCGAGGTTATTCCGGTAACGTCAGGGCGCGGAACATTGAAAGACGCGATGAACGATGCGCTGCGCGATTGGGTCACCAATGTTCGCGACACATTTTATTGCATTGGCACTGTGGCGGGGCCGCACCCCTATCCGGCGATGGTTCGGGATTTTCAGGCCATCATCGGGAAAGAGGCCAAAGAGCAGATGATGGCCGCTGAAGGTCGCCTGCCTGATACTCTTATCGCCGCCATTGGTGGCGGCTCAAACGCGATGGGTTTGTTCTTTCCGTTTCTGGATGACACCTCGGTCAACATCATTGGGGTCGAGGCCGGCGGTAAAGGCGTCAATGAAAAGATGGAGCATTGCGCCTCTTTGACGGGCGGACGTCCGGGAGTGCTGCATGGCAACCGAACCTATCTGCTGCAGGATGATGACGGCCAAATCCTCGAGGGGTTCTCGATCAGCGCCGGGCTGGACTATCCGGGCATAGGGCCGGAACATTCATGGCTGCATGAAATTGGCCGCGCAAAATATGTGTCAATTACTGATGTCGAAGCGCTGGAGGCATTCGAGTTGTGCTGCCTGAAAGAAGGTATCATTCCGGCATTGGAACCCAGCCATGCGCTGGCACATGTGATGAAGATCGCGCCAACGCTGCCCGCTGATCACCTGATCTGCATGAATATGTGCGGGCGTGGCGACAAGGATATATTCACAGTCGCCAAGGCATTGGGATTTGAAATGGGCGAATTCGCCTAATCAAACGTACCGGCGACCCGGCCCAGCAACATGAAAGCACGCGCTGTGCGGGTGCTACCAAGAGCGGAAATTTCAGCATCGTTAGCGTCGGGTTCAAAGGTTGCGAATGTCTGGTCAAACCGGCGCAGAAAATGATGTGCTGCGTCGCGGAAAATCGGGTCTTGCTTCATGCGGCCTGACGTCAGGGCCAACGACGAACGGTCCCGAACACCCCCCAAAGCCGCCACAGGCCGTCCCCGTGTCCCTTGCGCAAATGCGCGCCAGATTTCCGGGCGGGCCATG
>JAHRVZ010000360.1 GCA_019090405.1 Paracoccaceae bacterium | reverse complement strand
GCCACATAGATATGCGGCTCTTTGCGTTTGATCAAAGTGCCCAGGAACACCGCAAGATAGGACAGCCAGACAATTGTCAGCCAAAGATCAACATGCCATTCGGGCTCTGCGTATTCTTTGGACTGGGTCGCGCCAAGGACATAGCCAGTCGCGGCCAGAACGATAAACAACTGGTAGCCCCAGAAAACGAACCACGCCAGATTGCCGCCCCAAAGGCGCGCAGCACTGGTACGCTGGACGACATAAAATGAAGTCGCGATCAACGCGTTGCCACCAAACGCAAATATCACCGCAGACGTATGCAACGGCCTTAGTCTGCCGAAATTGCCGATCCCTTGGGTCCATTCGAAATTTAACGATGGAAAAGCCAGCTGAAATGCAATTATCACGCCAACCAGAAAGCCAACAACGCCCCACATGGCAGTAGCAATCACACCTGCTCTGACCACCCCGTCCATATATTCGTTCTGAATATTGCCGAAGTTTGGTTCTGGTTCATCCGTGCGACGTAGAACCCATATAAAAAGCCCCCCCGCCACCAGCATCACAATGATCGCATGGACCTGATACGCGATATCACGCGCAAAATTGATCCCAATCATTGCAAAAAGCATCACCAGACCAAGCACTACTAGCTTGACGTAATTCGACATATTTTTGTCCCCTTGCCTTGCCCCACGCGTGTTTCTATCTTTGATCGTCGGGCTGGTTTGCGCCTAGATGCACAAGGAACTCTTATGCTTCTTTGATCTGCATCAAGACAACCCATTGTTTATTGTGAAAAGCATTAAGATAATTATACACTTCCCACTTATCCTGTTCACCATACATAGAGTTTGTACGAGGTCCAAATGGCTTTCAAAACACTTCTGACGGTTATGACAACTCCTGAAACTGGCGAGGCTGCTCTTGCTCAAACCATCGCGCTGGCAGAATCGCAGGATGCACATGCCGAAGCATTGTGTCTGGGTGTCGATCGTACGCAAACCGGATATTACTATGCCGGCACCAACGCGATGATCCTGCAGGAAACCATGAGCCGCGCACAAGACGAAGCGGCGGAAACACTTGCCTATGCTGACGATGTTCTGGGCAAATCCGGTGTGCGCTGGTCTTCTGAGGACGGTATCGCACAAATCGCTGATGTTGGCCGCCACGTCGCACACCGTTCGCGATTTGCTGATCTTGTCGTATTGCCGCGGCCATATGGCGAGAACCGGGGTGCCGAGGCCGAACCGATCGTCGAGGCTGCGTTGTTTGAAGGTCACGCCCCAGTGCTGGTTATCCCTGATGATTGCACGCCTGTTACACAACCAAAATCGATCCTGGTTGCCTGGAACGAAAGCGTCGAGGCACTGACCGCCATTCGTCATGCGCTACCGTTTATGCAAGGGGCAGACATTGTGCGCATCGTGATTATCGCCCCACCGACACATGGCCCGGATCGCTCGGACCCCGGCGGCATGCTGTCACAGATGCTGTCACGCCACGGTGTGCAATGCGAAATCGACGTGCTGGCAAAAAACATGAACCGGGTGTCAGACGTATTGAACCGTCATGCTGTTGATACCGATTCGGAGATGATCGTCATGGGAGCCTATGGACATTCACGCTTTCGCGAGGCGATTTTGGGTGGCGCCACACGCAACATGCTAGAGCAGGCAAAGGTTCCGGTGTTTATGGCTCGGTAGAATGAGACACGACTGAGTCTTCATAAAGGTGGTCGCAGTGCCGACCACCTTTCGGCCCTTGTGTTGGCTTCTGAGCCTAGTTCAGATACCCGCCATCGCTGTCATCACCCGCCTCTTGCATCAGACGAACCAAATCAGGAACCGTGACATTCCGCTTGCCCTTGAGCCGAATGAAACCATCCTTTTTCAGGGCGGAAATCTGGCGACTTACGGTTTCCAGAGTGAGACCAAGGTAGTCCGCCATCGCTTCGCGTGTCAGCGGCAAGTCAAAAACAACGCTTGCGCTTTCGTCTTCCGGTGCTTTCCCGCGCCGCGCCAATATCACCAAAAGGCTCGCGATCTTTTCGCGCGCTGTTTTACGCCCCAGCACCAACATCCACTCGCGCGCGGCATCCAGTTCATCCAGCGTCATTTCCAGCAAACGATGGGCAACATGCGGTGTTTCGTCTAACATTTTCTCGAACGGCTTTTTGCGAAAGCAACACATGACAATGTCAGTTGTTGCAACGACATCATAAGCCGCCGCAACCCGATCGGGGCGTCCAATGAAATCTGACGGTAACAGCAGACCGACCATCTGCGTGCGGCCGTCCTCCATTGTCTGCGTCAACGTTGCAACACCGGACACAACCGAACCGACAAATTCCATCCGGTCGCCAGCCCATACAATGGTCTGACCAGACTGATAACTGCGATAAAATTTGATCTCGTCCAGCTGCGCAAGCTCGTCCGCATCACATCTGGCACAGACCGCGCGGTGGCGAATCGGGCAGGCCGAACAATCCGGCGAAAACTTAAGGGTAGATTCAAGCATCCAGAGGCCTCTTTTGATCCACGTCAATGTGCAGTGGTGGCAATAGCGACTACTGTACTCTGATGATACAGAATTCTCAATTGGCTCAACTCGGTTTGTTCGATGCCAAAGTGCCGCGCTATACAAGCTATCCAACCGCACCCCATTTCAGCAGTGGTTTTGGTGCCGATACATTCACAGGTTGGATTAGCGAAATCGCCCCCGGCAGCTCAATCTCGCTTTATATCCACGTGCCTTTTTGTCGTCGCCTCTGTTGGTTCTGTGCCTGTCGTACGCAAGGCACACAAAGCGACGCGCCGGTTCTTGCCTATCTTGAGACATTGCGCACCGAACTGGCAATGCTGCGCGACCGATTGCCCGAAGGTGTCACATTATCACGGCTGCATTGGGGCGGTGGCACGCCAACCCTGCTTAGCCCGTCGATGATGTCCGAACTTGCCGGGGCCATTGCCGAGGTCGCTCCATTCGCCCCAGATGCAGAATTCTCGGTTGAGATTGATCCAAATGAGATTGACGAGCCACGACTGGATGCGTTGGCCAAGGCCGGGATGACCCGCGCCTCAATCGGGGTGCAAGATTTTGACCCTAAAATTCAACAGGCTATTGGCCGGATACAGGGGTATGAGTTGACCCGCGATGCGGTGGATATGATCCGCGCGCGTGGAATTGCAAGTGTGAATGCCGACATTCTGTTCGGTCTGCCGCACCAGACTCGCGCCCGTATGGCCGAAAGCGTACAAAAACTTTTGTCGCTGAACCCGGATCGCGTCGCGCTTTATGGGTATGCCCATGTCCCCTGGATGGCCCGGCGTCAAATCATGATCCCATCTGACACCTTGCCCACACCCCAAGAGCGTCTGAAATTGTTTGATACCGCGCGTAAGCTGTTCCTTTGGGATGGCTATGCCGAAATTGGAATCGATCATTTTGCAACCGCAGATGACGGGCTGACCAAAGCCCGCGACAGCGGACATATGCGGCGCAATTTCCAAGGCTACACCGATGATACTTCTGATGTTTTAATCGGCATCGGAGCATCGTCCATTTCGCGGTTTCCGCAAGGCTATGCGCAGAATGCCCCCGCCACATCGGCGCACACCAAGGCCATCCGCAAGGGCAGCTTTTCCACCACACGCGGACATGTTTTCAGCAATCAGGACAAATTGCGGGCGCGGCTAATCGAATCACTGATGTGCGATTTTCAAATTGACCGCGCCGAGATTGCAGAAAAATTCGCGGCACAATCGGGTCAGTTGGATGCCCTGTTTGAAGACGTGGATCGTGCCTTTCCCGGAGTTTTGTCAATCACTGATGCCGGGTTATTTATTCCCCCGGATGCACGACCCCTGACTCGCATGATCGCCCGCAATTTCGATACCTATGAGATGAGCGCACAAGGGCATAGTTCAGCGATCTAATGCGAAGCGGCCAGCAGGGTCTGCGTGTATTCGTTTTGTGGGTTCTCAAACAGGTCTTGGGCCAATCCGTATTCGACGACGTCGCCCTGTTTCATCACGATCATCTTGTGTGACATGGCGCGCACGACTTTCAAATCATGGCTGATGAACAGATAGGCCAACCCATGTTTGCGCTGCAATTCACGCAGCAGTTCTACGATTTGCACCTGAACGGTCATATCAAGCGCCGATGTAGGTTCGTCCAGCACCAGCAATTTGGGTCGCAACACCATCGCCCTTGCAATCGCGATGCGCTGGCGCTGACCACCGGAGAATTCGTGCGGATAGCGATCCATTGCCGCTGGATCAAGCCCGGTTTCCACCATTGCTTCGGCCACCAGATCACGCGGCGCGCGGGTTGGATCGACTTTGTGGATGCTAAGACCCTCGCCGATAATCTGTTCGCAGGTCATACGCGGTGACAGCGACCCAAACGGATCCTGAAACACGATCTGCATATCCTTGCGCAAATGCCGCAATTGCCGCGTTGACCATGCGCGAATGTCCTGTCCCTGAAATACAATGCCGCCCTCAGAGGCTATCAAACGCATGATCGCCAACGCCAGCGTGGTTTTGCCCGACCCACTTTCGCCGACAATGCCCAGCGTTTCGCCTGCTCGTACTGACAACGACGCGTCATTGACTGCCTTTACGTGGCCAACTGTCCGTTTCAGCAGACCACGCTGAATCGGAAACCAGATTTTCAGATTTTCAGTGCGCACCGCCTCTTTGGCATCCGAATCCACCGGATCGGGTTGCCCGGATGGTTCAGCCGCCAACAATTTTTGCGTATAAGGATGTTGAGGATTGCTGAATATCTCGGCTGTTGGGCCGGATTCAACGATCTCTCCGCCTTTCATCACGCAAACCTTGTCTGCGACTCGCCGCACGATCCCCAGATCGTGGGTGATGAACAACAGCCCCATATCTTCGGTCTTTTTCAGGTCAGCCAGCAGTTCAAGTATCTGCGCCTGAATGGTCACATCCAGCGCCGTTGTCGGTTCGTCCGCAATCAGCACATCGGGTTTGTTGGCCAGTG
>JAHRVZ010000026.1 GCA_019090405.1 Paracoccaceae bacterium | reverse complement strand
TTGTTGATGACAAACCGTGCGCCAATCAGCTCTTCGGTGAAATCAATCACTGCGTTCTCAAGAAACGGCAGCGATACGGAATCAACGACAACTTTTTGCCCCTGACCTTCCAATATCAGATCATCGCTGCCCGGATCATCCAGAGCGATTTCATACTGAAACCCGGAACAGCCTCCGCCTTCGACGGCGACACGCAGCGCCTGACCCTGATCTGCGGCACCGATTTCTGCCAGACGGGTAAAGGCGCGGTCTGTGACTTTGGGGGGCAATAGCATCATAGGCTCCGGGGTGGTTCATTGCGTCGTTACCTGTAATATAGAAACCATAGGGACAGGCGACAAGGACAACCGGCAATGCAAGCGCCATTTGCCTCGGATCCGAATATCAGCAGGGGACGGCTGGTCACGGAAGAGGAGAGCGATTTTCGCTCGTGTTTTCAACGCGATCGGGATCGGATCATACATGCAAGCGCGTTTCGGCGGCTGATGCATAAGACACAGGTTTTTGTCGAGCATGAAGGCGACAATTACCGCACAAGGCTGACTCATTCGATTGAAGTGGCACAAGTGGCCCGTACCATCGCGGGTGCGCTGGACCTGAATGGCAGTCTGACCGAAGCCGTGGCCTTGGCGCATGATCTGGGTCACACGCCCTTTGGTCATACGGGAGAAGAGGCGTTGCATGTGTTGATGGCCCCACACGGAGGGTTTGACCATAACGCACAAGCGATACGTATTGTGACATCTCTTGAACGTCATTATGCGTCATTTGATGGGTTGAACCTCACCTGGGAAGCCCTTGAAGCTATTGCAAAACATAACGGTCCGGTGGTTGGTGAATTGCCTTGGGCACTGGCTGAATATGACGCCGTGCATGATCTGGAATTGCACACTCACGCCAGCGCCGAAGCGCAGGTTGCCGCACTGGCAGATGACATTGCCTATAACAACCATGATCTGCATGACGGGCTGCGCGCCGGGCTATTTGATGACAGCGATATCGCGGAATTGCCGATTGTCGGAGAAGCCTTCACACAGGTCGATGCGCTTTACCCTGATATCGCGCCAAGTCGTCGCCGGCACGAAGCATTGCGTCGGGTTTTTGGCACAATGGTGTCGGATGTGATCGACACGTCGCGTGTTCTACTAGATGCGTCAGGCGCCAAGTCGGTCGAAGATATTCGCCATCTGGATCATTCGGTTATTCAGTTTTCGACGGATTTATGGGGCGATTTGCAGCAAATCCGCAGTTTTCTGTTCGCCCGAATGTATCGCGCACCCTCTGTTATGTCGAAACGGGCAGAGGTGACGATAGTGGTCGAAGATCTGTTCCCGCTGTACCTGAATGATCCGGCGATGATGCCGGAACGCTGGCACGCTGATATTGATGCGGCCGACAGTGATACGGCTTTGGCGCGGATTGTGTCGGACTATATTGCGGGCATGACGGACCGGTTTGCATTGCAGGAACATGCGCGCCTGATTGGGTGACAGGCACGCGGGCTAACGCGCGCCTGCCTTGTTTTTAGGGCAAATAGTTCAGTTTGATAACTATTTCTCCAGAAGGTTCATGCAAATAGGTTTCCGTTCCCTGAAACCCGTAAGCCGCATAAAACCGCCGCCCGATAGCGTTCTTTTCAAACACTTCGACCTTCAGGGACGAATTAGACTCGCGCACCAGATCCACCATGTCGCGGCCAAGCCCCTGACCGTGGAAATCGGGACTTAGAAACAGGCCTCCGATCTCATCCTCGGCCATGGCGATAAAGCCGACAACCTTATTGTTGACAACCGTTACGCTGGTTTCGGCGAATTTCAGGTAGATATTGCGAATATCCTGTTCTCCCTGATCCATAAAGCTGTCGCTTAGAAATGGATGCGCAACTGCGCTGGCACTTCGCCACACCGAGATAATGGATTCGGTATCTTCGTCTTGGAATTCTCTGATCATTGTCAGACACGTCTTTCTTTGTATTCCCAATATGTTGGGATGTAATCTTAATGTCTATGTTACACCTCCAGAGCTGACGAAATAGGGCCGTCAGGCTTATCTGTTCAGGCGTGTTAGGGGCGGCACCATGCCAGCCCGGTCGTATCAGGACATAAAATCTCCGTGTCTGCGGTCTGTGTATCATTATTGTAGAGCCATGCAAATGCGAATGCTGCGATGTTGACCCGCCGCGTATGGATGATACACCGCGCAGGAACCAAAAGGACGCCGAAATGAACCTGTTTGCTGACATTCGCACGCTTGTGCTGGACACTCTGGCCGATCTGGTCGCCGATGGGACGTTGCCGGATGGGTTGAATATGGCCAACGTCACCGTTGAACCGCCGCGCGATGCGGCACATGGCGATATGGCGACCAATGCGGCAATGGTGCTGGCGAAACCGGCCAAGATGAAGCCACGCGATATTGCCGAGTCTCTGGCCACCAAACTTGCCAATGATCCGCGTATTGTCGCGGCCCAGGTGGCTGGGCCGGGGTTCTTGAACCTGCGTCTGGATGCCAGTGCATGGCAGGCTGTTGTTGCAACGATTCTTGCACCGGGTGCCGGTTTTGGCCGCTCGGATATGGGAAATGGCCAAAAAGTAAACGTCGAATACGTCAGCGCCAACCCAACCGGACCGTTGCATGTGGGTCATACGCGGGGCGCGGTGTTCGGCGATGCTTTGGCAAGCCTGCTGGCCTATTCCGGCCATGATGTCACGCGGGAGTATTATATCAACGATGGCGGCGGGCAGGTCGATACGTTGGCCCGGTCGGTGTATTTACGCTATCT
>JAHRVZ010000359.1 GCA_019090405.1 Paracoccaceae bacterium | reverse complement strand
CATCATTGGTTACAAGCCCCTGCAGAAACGGAATTACATCCGTTCCAGTCAGCCGAAGAATGCGGCGAGCGGTCATATTTGGGTTCCTTGCATTTGGTGGGCGTCCTATAGATATACGCAAGCTGAACCCCAGAGGAACCCCCAAATGGCCGCAGAAATCAGTGTCATTATTCCTACGCTGAATGCCGAGCGGGTGTTGCCTGCTTGTCTGGAGTCGTTGATCGAGGGTCTGGGTGCGGGGTTGATCCGCGAACTTATCGTAACGGACGGCGGATCAACGGATGCAACGCTGCCCATCGCCGAATCTGCCGGAGCGACCATTGTCGCGGGGCCGGCCTCTCGTGGTGGTCAGTTGCGACATGGTGTTAAGGCTGCCAAAGGCAATTGGCTGTTGGTGTTGCACGCGGATACCGTGCTTGGGGCAGGGTGGGCGCAACAGGTTCAGGCGCATCTGGAAAACGCTGACGGGACCGCTGCGTGGTTCCGACTGGCCTATTCTGGCGGCGGCATGGCCGCGCGCTGGGTGGCGGGATGGGCGAACTTGCGATCATCGCTGTTTGGACTGCCATATGGCGATCAGGGTTTGCTGGTATCGCGTCAGATGTACCAACAGGTCGGAGGCTATCCGGATCAACCACTGATGGAGGATGTGGCAATTGTTCGGGCACTTGGTGGGCAATTGACGGGCTTGTCCGTGACCGCCACGACCGGGGCTGAAAGATACCAGCGCGCCGGGTGGTTCCGTTGCGGAGCGCGGAATTTGTGGACATTGGCCCGCTATTTCGCTGGGGTTGATCCCAAAAAGCTGGCCGCGTCATATCGTCGAACTTAGGGGTTCGGACCCTAGCCAAACAAACGCGATCCAACCCGGCGCAACCAAGAGGTCTGAGTTGCTTTGATATCTGGCTCTGCATGCGGGATCAAAGCGGCGGCGCCTTCGGGGTCAATTACCGTTTTGCCATCCTGAAACTGCAATCTGTACAGGTCGGCATAAATACCACCACGGGCAAGCAGATCGTCATGGCTCCCCTCGTCAACAACCTGTCCGCGATCCATTACCACGATTTTGTCGGCGTTACGGATGGTGGACAACCGGTGTGCAATAACCAGCGTTGTGCGACCGCCTGACAGGCGATCCAAAGCCCCCTGAACAACCTTTTCCGAATGCGCGTCAAGCGCACTTGTCGCCTCGTCCAGCAACAGAATGGGCGAATCCCGCAATAGCGCACGGGCAATGACAACGCGCTGACGCTGCCCCCCCGACAGGGCAGACCCGCGCGGCCCGACCAATGTGTTCAGACCATCTGGAAACTTGTCCAAAAAGTCCGAAACATGCGCTGCATCCAGCACTTCTTTTAGCCGCTCTTGTGAAACGTCCTTACGCCCCAGCAGTATGTTTTCGATCAATGTCTCATCAAACAAAAGAGATTCCTGGCTGACGACAGAATATAGATCACGCAGCCCTTTTAAGGCCATGTCCTGCACGGCCACACCACCAACCAAAACGCTACCGGCTTGCGGATCAACCAATCGAGTCAGCAGATTGAATATCGTCGATTTACCGGCACCAGACGCCCCGACAAGAGCGGTGGTTTTACCCGCCTCTGCACGCAGGTTTAACCCGCTCAGAACCGTAGCCTCGCCATACCTGAGCGTAACATCACGCAGCGCCACATCCGGCAGTCCAGACGGAGCCGCAACAGGTTTGTCTGGCGACAACAACAGGATCGGCGCATCCAGCAATTCCTTGATCCGCTCGAGCGCGGCCGCTGCCACCTGCCATATGCCGCCGACCCCTGCCAGACGGCGCAGCGGGTCAAAGGCCAGCCCAATGGCGGTGAAAAAGCTCATGAACTGGCCAACGGTTTTTTCGCCGGAAATAATTTCTGAACCGCCATAAAGCAACACGCCCATAAATCCGACTCCGGCCATGACGTCAATCATACCGGTGATCATGGCCGACCCAAAAGCGGCGCGTACTTCGGAATGGACGAACGTATTGGTAGAGGCCTCAAAGCGGTCTGTTTGATAGTGTTCAAGATTGTTCAGCTTTATCGGTATAATGCCGTGAAACACTTCGTCCAGCCGCGTGGCCAGACTTGCGCCCAAATCACGCGCAGTCGAAGCTTTGCGGCGCACATAGCGCAGCGAAATACCGATGGGTATCAAGATTACCGGCGCTCCGATCAGCATGATTGCAGTCCACATCCAATCTACTTTGATGGCGATTGCCAACAGAAAGACCAAAGAGAACGCATCACGCCCGGCGCCGGTGACGATGGCGCGCCATACATTGTTGACGGCTTTTACATCTGATTGTACGCGCTGGATCAAATAGCCGGGGGGATGGGTCTGGTGAAACGAGATATCTTGCCGGATCAGACGTTTAAGCAGGTCCAGCCTTAGATGTGCCGCAGTCAGTTGCGCAATCCGGCTTAGCACGACCTTTTGCACGACTCCCGCAGCGCCACGAATTGAAAAAATGACTAAAAACGCAATGCTGACCCAGCCCAGCGCCTGTGTATTGCCCTTAACAAGCACCTCGTCAAACATTGGCTGCATCATATAACTGACGGCACCAACCATCGCGCCCTGGATGAACATGAACACCATTGCAATTCCCAGCAGGGGCATATGGCGACGCAAATACCCTTTCCACAACCAACCAAGCAGTTCACGCGCGGATTTGGGTTTTGTGCTCATGTTCTGAAGTCCAACAGTGGTTCTGGATACAAAGTGTTCCCGCCGTTTAATCGGCAAAGGTGGTCGGTGCAAGCCAAGCCATAGAAATGGCGCAGCCACTATGCGTATCCTGTCGCCCAAGAAGATCAAAAAGAACGCACACACGCCGCCGGTGAAACAGATGATTGACGCCGCTTGCGCCAAAGCTAGTGTAAGCCAGAAGCGGACCCACAAGCGAAGAAGGTGGAATCATGGCGAACGACGTTAATCTGGCGCAGGGACGCGACTATCTGGCTATTCCTGGCCCTTCAGTGATGCCCGATGCTGTGCTGCGAGCCATGCACCGCGCAGCACCCAACATATATGCCGGTCCCTTGGTCGACATGACCCATAGCATTGTTGCCGATCTGGCCCGCGTTGCGCGGACCCGTCACAATGCGACGATCTATATTGGCAATGGTCACGCAGCTTGGGAGGCAGCGCTGGCCAATACAATCGCTGTGGGTGACAGGGTGCTTGTCCCGGCCACAGGAAGTTTTGGTCTGGGCTGGGCCGAAATGGTCGAAGGTCTGGGCGGCGTTGCCGACATCATTGATTTTGGTAAATCCAACCCAATGGAAATGGGCCGCATTGCCGAGGCACTTGCGGCTGACAAATCCCATCAGATCAAGGCGGTTCTGGCCGTTCACGTAGATACCTCCAGTTCGGTCCGCAATGACATCGCCGCCTTGCGCCGGGTCATGAACGACGTCGGGCATCCGGCCTTGTTGATGGCAGATTGTATTGCGTCGCTTTGCTGTGATGAATTTGAAATGGACGCCTGGGGTGTCGATGTCATGGTCAGCGCCTGTCAAAAGGGTCTTATGGTGCCGCCGGGCATTAGCTTTGTGTTCTTTAACGACAAAGCCGCCCAGATACGCGCCACCATGCCGCGCGTTAGTCGATACTGGGACTGGAAACCGCGCGCCAACCCCGAACTATTCCCACAGCATTTCTGTGGAACTGCTCCGACACATCATCTTTATGGTCTGCGTACAGCATTGGACATGATTTTTGAGGAAGGGCTGGAACAGGTCTGGGCACGGCATCGCAGACTGGCTCAGGCGATCTGGGCGGCTTGTGATGTTTGGGGGCAGGACGGTCCATTGCGTCTGAATGTGGCTGACCCGAAAAACCGGTCTCACGCGGTGACGGCATTGCAGATTGGCGCGCCAAACGGTGCTGCGCTACAGGATTGGGTCAGGGACAATCTGGGCCTGACATTGGGCATTGGTCTGGGCATGGCGCCTCCGGGTGATCCGGCGCGGGATGGCTTTTTCCGGTTGGGTCACATGGGTCACGTGAACGGGCAAATGGTAATGGCGATGCTGGGTGGTGTTCAGGCTGGTATGATTGCGCAGGACATTCCACACGGGCGCGGAGCACTTGATGCGGCCGCGGCGGTCATTGCCGGAAAGTGACCCGGCGACCCATGTTGGTTAGGCTGAACGCGCCAGTGCCTGCGCCTGTGCCAGTGCCTTGGGCAGCATCTCGGCAAGCAGGTCAAGATCAGCCTTGGTTCCGCAACTGATCCGGATACATCGGCTCTGCGGGGCGCAAAACGGCATTCGCACAAAGATGCCAAGCGCGATCAATGCGTCCAGAACGGATTTGGCAAACGCCGCATCTTGCCCGCAATCAATGGCGACAAAATTGGTCGCCGATTCCAACGGTATCAGCCCATTGT
>JAHRVZ010000358.1 GCA_019090405.1 Paracoccaceae bacterium | reverse complement strand
GATCTTATCAGGTCGTGTCTTTGACAACAATTCTAATTGAAGTTCGGACATACATGGTTGGGCGTTATGGGACGCATTGCCGGGATTGAACACGATAGGCCGCGCTTAGCTGCACCAGCAATTCGATTGTGAATGCGCCTTGGGTGTGTCCGCAGAGAAGTCAGGATTCACCAAATTCCAAGACCAACCAAAGCTAATTGACCGTGATAGTCTGACGCAGAACGCCACTGGTTCGGTCAAAAATCAGGATTTGCTCGTCATCTGTCACAACTGCGTACCAATCTGTTCCCATGGTGAACGCCTTGGCCTTGGTCCCATCGGGCAAGGCGATGCTGTCTGGCAGCATTTGCGGTTGTGACGAGAAACGGATGACAAACAGTGCAACTATCACTAAAAGGCCGAAAATCATCACCGCCGTCAGAGTCGTTACCAATATGCGCAAAAAGCGCAGATTTGGTGGTTCTGGTATCGGCTCGGAAGGATCAGTCATGGGCACTCGCCTTGTTTCGTTCACCATAGCGGCAGACCCGCCGTCGCGCCTTGATAAGGCGCTTTCGCGGGATGTGCCAGCCGACGCGACGCTGTCGCGCACCCGTTTGGCCCGGCTTATTGCCGCTGGCGCCGTAGAGGTGGACGGCGTTGTGCAAACCAACCCAAGGGCGCGCACCATGGAAGGGGCCGATGTGAATATCACCGTCGAGGTCGCCGAGGACAGCCATATCGGCCCCGAAGATATACCCTTGGATGTGGTGTTCGAAGACGATGACCTGATTGTAATCAACAAACCGTCAGGCATGGTTGTACACCCGGCTCCGGGGTCGCCATCGGGGACGTTGGTGAATGCGTTGCTGCACCATTGCGGTGATGATCTGTCTGGAGTGGGTGGGGTCAAACGGCCGGGGATCGTGCACCGGATTGATAAGGAAACCAGTGGCTTGCTGGTGGTGGCCAAGACGGATGCCGCGCATCAGGGATTGGCCAGTCAGTTTGAAAAGCACACGGTTGAACGGTATTATCGCGCCCTTTGTTATGGCGTGCCCGAGGCAAGTGATCCACGCCTGCGTGGGGTCAAGGGTGCCAGTTTTGAGGCCGGTAATATCCTGCGGATGACCACACAGCTGGCAAGGCACAAAACCGACCGGCAACGACAGGCGGTGCTGTTTCAGGGTGGCCGTCACGCGGTGACGCGCGCGCGCATTGTTGAACGGTTTGGCATGCCTCCGGTGGTTTCGCTGATCGAATGTTGGCTGGAAACCGGGCGCACCCATCAAATTCGGGTGCATATGACGCATGCAGGGCACGGTTTGGTCGGTGATCCGGTGTATGGGGGCCGACGTAAACTGGCCGCGCGCTCAATCAGTCCCGTCGCAAACGAAGCAGTTCGTCAGTTCCCTCGTCAGGCATTGCATGCAGCGGTGTTGGGGTTTGTCCATCCGGTTACAGACGAGCCGAAGCGGTTCGAAGCTCAAACCCCACCCGACATGGCGGATCTGATCGAAGTGTTGCGTTTGCCTGCGACATAACTCAGCGATGTTTCCGGCATGCCGGACGACTTGAGCACTTTGATGTGATGATTTATGGGGTGTTCACCCAAGAAGGCAAGAAAGCATGAGCAAGCTGGATGCGATCATACACATTGGCTTTAACAAATGCGGATCAAGCGCAATTCAGGCGTGGCTAAACGAGGCAACTGCTGATCTAAAAGCACAAGGTGTATTCTATCTCAGGACTGACCCAAGGCCTGAATGGATATGCACCAATCCCCATCTTGTTGTTTTGGCACATACATTGGCGGGAAATCTGGTTCCTCATCGGCCCATCAACGCGCTGTTGGGCATTCCGCGAAATGACATGAACGCGCAAATCTCAGTGGCTGAAGATTACCAAAGGCGATTGGACGCGCTGATTGATAGAGATGGCGCAAAGGCGTTTGTTGCTTCGTCAGAAAGCCTTGTGCAGACGAATTTCAAACAGGAACAAATACAGGCTTTGCATGAATTCCTGACTGAAAAATTCAGATCGGTTAAATACGTAGCCTATATTCGCAATCCAGCCGCATGGATGGTGAGCCTGCATGGCCACGAAGGACGGGCAAAAAGAAATGCGGATGATCTGGAAGCGTTTGTAGCAAATAGAGGTAACGTGCCTTACGGCCATAGGCTGCGGCGATGGATCGAAGTTGTTGGCAAAGACGCCCTGGACGTGCGGCTTTTCCATGAACCCTGGGTTTCCGGGCCGGGGTTGATCGCAGATTTTGCGTCCCTGCTTGCTGCCAATGTTGCGCTTGTGGACAAAAAGTTCAGGCCCATCAACAGAACTTACAAAAGGCGGCATGGCCTGTTTAGGAATGCAATTGACTATAAAAAACCGCGCCGCCCTACGCTTTCGGCATCTGCGTCCGAGCTGTTGTTGCGGCGCGCCGCGCCAGACCTTGAATGGATAGAGCAGACGTTCTTTGTCAATCGCCATGAAGAATTCCAAAACTGGAAATCCGAGGATTGCTGACCATGATGGGCCGTGCAGTTCCATTGGCTGTAATGAGGCGGGCGGATGATTGAGGAGCAAAGAATATGGGCCGCTCCGAAGAACGACCCTATAGCTGCTAAATGCCATTAGAATAACCTGTTTGATTTTGCCGCAGAAGCACAATAACGTGAAGATTGGAGCTTATTGTTTCCAATTCAGAAACAATGATTGCTGTGACACCACACTGTTACCTGAATTGTCATTTTGTAGGGTGTATCGCCGAAAATCGCCTTGGTGCACGTTATCCGGCTTTCGATCTCGAACGTATGCCCATAGAGAAATTGATTTTTAGTTCGCAATGTCACCCTGCAAAAGATCCATAAGGTCAAGGACCGGCACGCCGAAATTTGAACCTCCGTATTCAGGGATGATGGCGGCGTTCACAGCGATCACGTGACCATCACGGTTCAAAACCGGGCCGCCGCTGCCGCCATGCGTCGTTTCCGCGTCATAGACGATAGCGCCGGTGGCAATCTGTCCGATAATGCCGCGACTGGCCAGCGGAACAATCAAGCCACGTTTCGACAACTGGATTGCGATTGTCCAAAAGTCGCTTTCACCGGACTCTTCGAGGTTCTTCAGGAACTCTGGGCCAGCCTGATAAATCAGAGTGCGAAGCCCCGTTGGAAAGCCCATAACAATTACTTCGTCACCCGCATTCGGTTCATCCTTTGCCAAAGTTAAACCTCTGCCGTCAGCAAGCGGTGTACCAAGTAACAAAAGAGCTAGGTCGGCAGTTTCACTGGACCGCGCCAGTTCAACATCAAAAGGCTCTGGCAGGTCAGAAAAAAAGGCCACCAGATTTAGGATTTCGGGTTTCAGGCCACCTTTTGTAAACGTCTTCAGTTTGTCGCCACTTCCCCACGGCACGGCGACATGTCGGTTCGTGACAAGCTGTCCGCCGTCCTTGAGAAGAAAGCCGGTGCCAGTGAACTTGATTTCAAAGGGTGGCCCATTTCCATGCGGGTCAATCATTGGCTGGCCTGTAGGAGTGGCCATTGGCTTTCCTTGTGGACCAAGAACGTGGCGTAGCAGCGACCCGCTTTCTACATGGCGAAGCCCATATGCGCCTTGCAGGAAAGCAACTGAAAGCAGCGAGTCCCTGATCACACGCGCCGAAGCATCGGTCTGCCGTTCAAGAGCGGCCAAACGTTCGGCATTCGTGGTAAGCTGAAGATCAAGTTCTTCGCGCATTAAGGAAAGGTCGCTGGGCGTGAGCGCTTCTTGACGTGTTTGCATAAGGGCAGTTGTGATCGCCTGAAGACGCAGAGCCTCTTGATGAATGCTTTGCTGTAAACGCTGGTCGGTGCGGTATTGAAAAACCCCTAGTGCTGTCAGGCCGACCAGAGCGAATATGACGGACAAGCGAAAGAAGATCGTTGTCTCAACAAGTACACGGCGGGTGCCCTCAAACAATGCCCTTTTTGCACGCAAAGCGAATGACTGTCGGCTGGTTCGCATATAGGCGACCGTGTCGCCAAGTATTTCCTCGATTGGCCAACGCGTCGGATATGACCGGGTGCAAAGTCGAAACCGCGACATGGGTCCATCATCCCCAAACTCGATCATATCGCCGTGCAAAAGGTGCGCCGTGCCGGTCTTGCGTCCGTTAACCCAGATATTCTGGTCGCCAAGCGCTTCGATGGCATAGGTGTTTTCGTCCCATGACAGTCGGGCAAGCACGCTATCCTCAGGGGGGGCTGGTTCATCTGTCTCAAGATGGAGAATGCGATCTGGCCCGACCAAAGCTATGATTTTGTTCTCGGCAAGCCAGGAAACCCGTCCACGCGACGGGCCGGTCAGATTCTCCAAAAAGGCACGGACGCTGTGATCTGTCTCTGACCCTTTGGAGGGGCTTTGGGCTGTGGATATTTCGTCCAATAAACTTCTCGGTTGTGACAAGATACAGATAAAGACTAATCCAATTTGTCCAACTGGTCCACGATCTAGTAGAAAAACGATCGCAATGTTTGCGGCAGATCGCCAGCGTTTTTGTGTGGCTGGACGCATGGCTATTGATACATCAAAGGCGGCGGCTGATTTAGCCCAAAAATCTTCGCCTTAAAACGAACGAAATCAGTGACCTTGCCAGCACAAGTAGCTCTCATTAGGGTGAGAGAAACCGTAAGGAATTAGTGATTTATGTTGGAACTTGGTGTTTCTCTGCTCGGATTGTTGGGCATGGTGATCGTTCTTGGTGTGCCATATTTATTGGTGTCTCATGCCCGGCTTAAATCGCGCGTAGCACGTCTTGAACTACGCCATCCCGCTAATGGTATTTCCAAGAACGAGGACGCCTCCGAGCCCGCTTGGAAATCCAGTAAGCATCCAGCCTATTCAAGCTCTGAAAAAGAAGAAGCTGATGAGGATTCGAAAGATACAGCCAAGTCAGCGCCCAATGCTTTGAGCGCCGCACAGGGCGAGGATATGGTTGAAGAAACTGCAAGCCCGCGACGCGAAATACAAGATGAGCAGACGCAAGAAACACCACGCGCATTTGTATTCCGTCGTGAAACTCTTGACACTCTCAGCCAGTGGCTACGTGAGAACTGGGTGCTTGCAGCAGGGGCAGCATCGCTTGTTCTGGCCGGTGTTTTCATGGTGCAATACGGCGCGGAAAACGGTTTGTTGTCACCCTTTTGGCGGGTGATGGCCGCGCTGGCATTTGGCGCGATATTGATCGTCGGCGGCGAAGTGATCCGTCGACGTTTTGGCGATGATGCGACCCATGCCATGCAATACCTGCCATCTGCCTTGGCCGGGGCAGGGTTGATTGTTCTTTTCGTGGGAACGCTCTCGGCGCGGGTGATGTATGGCATCATTGAACCGGGTTCAGCTTTGGCTGCGCTTTGTCTCGTGTCGGTTCTGGCGGTGGTTTTAGGCTGGTTCTACGGACCATTTCTGAGCGCACTGGGCGTTATTGGCGCCTGTGCCGCGCCATTTTTGATTGGCGGTCAGTCTGACAAGTCTTGGGTGTTCTATTACTATTTTGCCCTGATTGCTGTGGCCTGGCTGGCGATTGACACCGTTAAGCACTGGGCTTGGGTGTCGGTTCTTGCATTGATTGCGACATTGTTGTCGATCTGGGTCGTGTATCATGCGGACGGTGAAGCGATGCATTTCTTGGTTGCAGTTCTGCTGATTGCGGGCGCCGCTATTGTCATTCCACAGCGTAGCCTGTTGCCGCACCACGATGGCGCTTCGTTGCTTGATATGCGTTTCAAGTTGCTAAAAGATAAGGGTTTTCCTGAATTCCCAACCCGGCTTGCGACGGCTGTCACGATTGTTGCCAGCGTTGCGGCGTTGGTGGTGGTGACAGATGCCGCAAAACCAGAAGAAGCTTATCTGGGCCTTGCTACACTGGTGATTTTATTGATAGCGACACTGCTTTGGATGCGGCAGGCACCCGCATTATATGATCTCGTCTTGGTCCCCGGTCTGGCCATTCTGGTGGTTCTGATGCTTCAGGCGATTGATCGTGGCCCAATGTTTCTGGAATTCAAGGCCGGGATTGATCGCCTGCCTGAAACTGCGGCTCCGGTTTCTGCATGGGTTATAACAGCTATTGGTGTGCTTGGTTCTGTGCTTGCCTTCCTGCGGATGAGGCAGGCTGAAACAATGGAGGCCCGTGGCTTCAACACCCCGGTGTTCTGGGCTTTGTTAGCGGCGACCTATGCGCCTGCTGTGATGTTGATATTGGAATTTTTCTGGAACCCCGCGACAGTTGTCGGTGCGTACCCATGGGCGCTGGCCGCAATCACCGTGGCGGCAATGATGACCGTGCTGGCAGAACGCACAGCGCGGGGTCCGGATGCAGACCAACGCGCCCTGCGTATTGCGCTTTTTGGGATTGCGGCCCTGACGCTGATCTCACTGGCACTGTTTTTGTTGGTCGCCAAAACCGCCCTGACACTGGCGCTGGCGTTGATGGTTCTGTTTACCGTGATCATTGATCGCAAATATGACTTGCCTGCATTGGGATTGTTTGTCCAAATTGCTGTTGCTGTAATTACATATCGGTTGATCATTGATCCCGGATTCCCCTGGGCGACCGGCTTTGATCTGATCGAACAGAACTTGACCATGAGAACGCCAATGACACAGGTTTTACTGGCCTATGTCGGCAGCCTGGTCCCACTGACAGCTGCCTGGTATCTTGTCAGCAAGACCCGAGCCAAAAGCGGGCTGATCCTGGAAAGCGCCATCGCTACCATCGGTGCAGTTTTCCTTAG
>JAHRVZ010000357.1 GCA_019090405.1 Paracoccaceae bacterium | reverse complement strand
CGTTGTTACCCGCCATAATGTGTCGTTCCCTTGTGGTGTTGCCTTTAGCAACGTTGTCTATAACCTGTGTCTTTGGTGGTCAAATTCAAGCGGTGCGCACAGGTGCACGCATTGTTACAATCTCTTCCGACATTGTGGGGTGAACTGCAACCGTTCGGTCGAAATCCTCTTTGGTTGCGCCCATTTTTACGGCAATTGCCGCCAATTGAATCATTTCCCCAGCCGCAGGGGCAACAATATGACAACCCAGCACCTTGCGCGTCTTCTGACTGACCACAAGTTTCATCAAAACCCGGTCCGGTTTGCCGGCAAACGCGCTTTGCATGGGTTGAAAGCTGGTCGAATACACCTCGATTGGTTCCTGTTCCGCCGCCTGTTCTTCGCTAAGACCCACTGTGCCCAGTTCGGGCTGCGTGAACACCGCACTTGGCACCAGATCGTGATCGACTGGCGTTGGGTTGCCGCGGAATACCGTTTCCACAAAGGCCATACCTTCGCGGATCGCCACAGGCGTCAGGTTGATGCGGTTGGTCACATCGCCAATGGCATAGATCGAAGGCACCGCACTTTGGCTGTATTCATCCACGACGATTTCACCACGCCGCCCCAGCCTGACACCGGTTTCTTCAAGGCCGATGCCCGTGGTGTTTGGATCACGACCAGTGGCAAACATCACCTGATCAAAGACTTTTTCATCACCATTGGTGGCTTTGACCCAAATGCTGTCACCCTGTTTGCGCATCTCAAGAACGTTGGTTCCGGTGCAAATATCAATACCGCTTTCGCGCATGTCGGTCGCGATCAACCCGCGTGCTTCGTCGTCAAAACCGCGCAGGATTTGCGCACCGCGATAATATTGCATGACCTCGACGCCCAGCCCGTGCAGGATGCAGGCGAATTCACAGGCTATGAACCCACCGCCAACAATCAGGATGGATTTCGGTAGTTTATCAAGATGGAAAATATCGTTCGAGGTGATGGCCAGTTCCGCCCCCGGCACGTCCGGCACCACCGGATGCCCGCCTGTTGCCACAAGAATATGCTTGGCGGTTTTGGTTTCGCCCGTCGCCAACTGCACCGTATGCGCGTCTGTAATTGTGGCGCGTGTGTCAAAGGTATCGACGCCAGAACTGGCCAGCAGTTTGCGATAGATACCTTCAAGCCGATCCAGTTCTGACTCAAGCTTGCCACGAAACCCCGGCCAATCAAACGTTCCGGGCTGAATATTCCAGCCGTATTCCTGCGCCTCGTCCACCATACTGGAATAGCCGGACGCAAATACCATCAGCTTTTTGGGCACACAGCCGCGGATCACACAGGTGCCGCCATAGCGGTCCTCTTCGGCAAGGCCGACTTTGGCGCCGGTCTCGCCGGCCGCCACGCGTGCGGCGCGCACGCCGCCAGAGCCTCCACCGATGACGAACAGATCATAATCAAAGCTCATGGTCGGCAACCCTTAATCCGCAAGATCGGTGAACAGGTTTTCGCTCTCAACGAAATCCAGCTTGTCATGTGTCACCGTTCCTTCGTTGATATCACGCAATTCAACTCTGCCATCACCAAAGCCAATCACGACGGTGTCACAGATATCAATGAACAATCCGTTTTCAACCACCCCCGGCATCTGGTTCAATATCATTGCAAGTTGGCGCGGATTACCGATCCGGTTCAGATGCAGGTCAAGAATATGGTTGCCTTCATCGGTGATGAACGGCACCTCTGCGTTCATCCGCATCGACGACTGACGCCCCAGAACATCCATGGATATAAGCGTTTCTTCAATCAGCGCCTGTGTGGTCTGCCAGCCAAACGGGATCACTTCGACCGGCAAGGGGAAGGCACCCAGCGATTCGACTTCTTTACCGACATCAGCGATCACAATCATACGATCTGATGCGGTCGCGACGATCTTTTCCTGCAACAGCGCGCCGCCTCCGCCTTTGATCAGGTTCAGATCGCCATCAAATTCATCGGCACCGTCAATGGTCAGGTCCAGCCAGCGTGCCTCGTCCAGTGAAATCACCTCGATACCGACGTCGCGCGCCAACTCAGCGGTGCGGGTCGACGTTGGCACGCCTTTTATTTTCAGCCCGTCGTCGCGCACCATCTCGCCGATACAGCGGACCAGCCAGGCGGCAGTGCTACCGGTCCCCAAACCGACGCGCATCCCGTCCTCAACATATTCAGCGGCCTTTTTGGCGGCAACAAATTTGGCTTTGTCGATAGGGGACAATTCTCCGGTCATGGCAGCAGCTCCAGTAAACGTTGCGCCGGTTATAAATAAGAAGCCGCCAAGGTGCGAGCGTTGATTTGCCCATGTCCCATTTTGCCTGCAGCAACTGATATGCGCTATCAATTCGGGCGCAAACAACTGCCACGGGCGCCAAATAAAAAATGTCTTGCGTGCCGCAGGCGCGCTCCTTTGGATCAAAACCGGCAGTCAGGGTCAGAAATCCGGCGCGATGAGTCGTTTTCTGTCTGGCGCAATCCGGTCTACAGCGGCACAACATAAAGATGAACACTCCCTATTGCCCTCACAATACCCGCGGCAACACCACTTCTGCAGAAGGATTTGCCACCTGATGTTCCTCTCGGTTTTTGATATGTTCAAAGTCGGCGTCGGCCCATCCTCGTCCCATACAATGGGCCCAATGGTTGCCGCCTCGCGGTTTCTGGACCTGATGCGCGCCTCACCCTTTGAATTCGCCGGATTGCGTGTTTCACTACATGGCTCGCTTGCCTTTACCGGTGTTGGCCACGCAACAGATCGCGCCACGATACTGGGGCTCGCCGGATTTGTACCGGAAACCTATGATGCTGAGAATGCGGCCAAAACCATGGCCGAGATCAAGGCCGCGCACATAGTTACGCCTGACGGGCTGGGCAGGCTTCGATTCAACCCGGCGACTGATCTGATCTTTGATTATGACCACCCCCTGCCCGGCCACGCCAACGGTATGATCCTGATGGCGACAGACAAACAGGGCGATGTGATACTGCGAGAAAGCTACTTTTCAATTGGTGGTGGGTTTGTCATGACCCAGGCCGAACTGAGTGCAGGCAAAGACACAGACCAAGGCGCTCCGGTGCCGTTCCCATTCAAAACGGCCATCGAAATGATCGACATGGCGGCAGAATCCGGCAAATCCATCGCCGCGATGAAACGTGTCAACGAACTGTCACGCAACAGCGCGGCCAGCCTGACCAATGGAACCGCCCGACTTTGGCAGGTCATGCGCGACTGTATGGACCGAGGGTTGGCCACGGGCGGCACGCTTCCGGGCGGATTGAACGTAAAACGCCGGGCCAAAGATATCCATGACGCGCTGCAATCAGAACGCGGTATGAACCTGACTGCCCCACACACCATCAATGACTGGATGAGCGTTTACGCCATGGCCGTTAACGAAGAAAACGCGGCCGGGGGTCAGGTTGTCACCGCCCCGACTAATGGTGCCGCTGGGGTGCTGCCGGCAACTTTGCGTTATTATCTGGATCACGTTCCCGGAGCCTCAGACAAACATATCGAAGACTTCCTGCTGACAGCTGCCGCCATTGGCGGGCTGGTGAAATACAACGCTTCGATTTCGGGGGCCGAGGCGGGATGTCAGGCCGAAGTCGGCAGCGCCGCCGCAATGGCTGCCGCCGGATTATGTGCGGTGATGGGGGGCAGCCCGGCACAGGTGGAAAACGCGGCCGAAATCGCCCTTGAGCATCATCTGGGAATGACCTGTGATCCGGTCCGCGGCTTGGTTCAGGTGCCCTGCATCGAACGCAACGGGCTTGGCGCGATCAAAGCGGTGTCTGCGGCGAGTCTCGCGTTGCGTGGGGATGGATCACATCTGGTACCGCTGGATACCTGTATCGAAACAATGCGTCAAACCGGACAGGATATGCATGACAATTACAAAGAGACATCGCTGGGCGGGTTAGCGGTAAATATCCCCAATTGTTGAAATTTGCATGACCTTGGGTCAACGATAAATTCGTTAACTAATTGCAACCTGTGCTTGCGATTTACGTCTGCCATGCTACCGTCCGAAGTATGAACACTGATCGACCCGTACTGGGTATCCTACTAATGCTTGGATTTTGCGCAATTGCTCCGATAGGGGATGCAATTGCCAAAGTGTTGGGGGCAACCATTCCCTTGGGCGAACTGCTTTTGGTGCGCTTTGGACTTCAGGCTATTATACTGGTTCCAATCGTGATCGTGACCCGCCGCGCCTGGCGAATGTCTGGCTGGTTGCTGCGCATGATACTCCTGCGAACGGTATTGCACATTGCCGGAATAGGCTCGATGTTCACGGCACTTATGTATCTGCCACTGGCCGATGCAGTGGCGATTGCCTTTGTTATGCCTTTCATCATGTTGATATTAGGCAAATATTTCCTGAACGAAGAAGTGGGCATGCCCCGCATCCTGGCCTGTGCGTTTGGATTTTTTGGCACGCTGCTGGTCATCCAGCCAAGTTTTGTCGATATCGGGCTGCCCGCCTTGTGGCCGCTGGCTGTGGCGGTTCTGTTCTCGTTTTTCATCCTGACCACGCGTCAGATTGCCCATGAAACCGACCCGGTGGCGCTTCAGGCGGTCAGTGGTGTCATGGCTTGCATATTTATCGTGCCTGCGATCTGGGTTGGGCATTCCTTTGGGTTCAAGCCTCTGACAATGATTGCTCCGGACACGTTTGAATGGACGTTGTTACTGGCCATCGGCCTGCTGGGAACGGGTGCACATCTGCTGATGACCTGGTCGCTACGCTATGCGCCTGCGGCGACAGTGGCGCCCATGCAATATCTGGAAATCCCGATTGCCACCGCAATCGGTTGGCTTGTGTTTAATGACCTGCCCAACAATCTGGCGGCAGTTGGAATTTGCATCACCATGGCTGCGGGACTTTATATTATCTTGCGAGAACAGATCACTGCACGGGCCAAAGCCCGTGAGCATCCAAATGATCAGGCCGTGCAAGCGCCTGTATGACCCAGCGCCTGTATAACAATGTCCAATGCTGAACGAGGGACGATCACCAACATCCCCGGCTTATCCATGTCCAACGTGACTACTCCGGTCGCACGGTTCGACGTGCCGACCCTTTGATCCGGGGCAAAGGCAAGACCATCTATCGGCCATTCCAAACCGGTTGAGCACCCGGTAACAGGTGCCATTGGAAACAGTGAAACAACATCCCCCGCCGACAATGCCAGTTCTAAACGTGGCGGAGCGTGGAAAATGATCTCTTCAGAGCCAATCAGAATACAGGGCCGGAAAGCGTTAACTGCCAAAGTGGTTAATGCCGCCAACTGGTGATCCACGCGCGCACCCAAAAAACCAACCGCCAACACCAGTGGCGCATCAATTGCACTCAGCGCCTTGTCAAAATCGGTGCTATCCTGTTCGGACACAAGATGCAGTCGGTCCTGCGGTATGCGTGCAGCATCGCTGGGTGGAAGCGAATCAAAGTCGCCAATCACTGCATCAGGTACAATCCCAGCGCGCAGCGCAGCCGTTGCGCCACCGTCAGCCGCGACCAACATGGTTGACCGTTTCAACACCAATTCCAGGTCACGTTTACCAAGATAACCACCGCCAATCAGGGCAACTGGGTCAAAACACTGAACAATATGGTCATTCATGGGTGGATTACCGCCTATTTTGGAAACAGATCACATTCTCGCCACAAAATGATACGCTATTGAGCACAGATTCGGACCGCTTTTGACGTTCTGGCATATCAATAGTTTGATCGTAATCAAGTAGAGGACGAGCATCCCATGGTTAACAATAATAAGATACTTACCGTATCATACGGGACCTTTTCCTGTACGCTTGAAGGATTCGACGATTCCTTTAGCACGATGAAGGCGATCGCCGAGTATTTCCGCGATCTTGCGTCGGATGATCGGTATTTTGGTGCTGAGCCTCCGCAATTGGACGCAGAAATGATGGCCCGTATTGCTCAGCGCCAGATTTCCAGCCCGGTTGACGCCTATGAGGGCGAGTCCGGAATCGTTCTGCGTGCGAATGAAACCGATACAGTAGACAAGCCAACTGCGCCCGTTGCTGAGTTGGCCCCCGTTTCTGATGTGACGGTTGCTGATGTGACGGTTGCTGAGGTGGCTGCCCCCGAAGTCGCGGAAGAACCAGTTGTCGAAAACCTGATTGAAGACACGGTTGAAGAACCTGTTGCTGTCGAAATCGCAGATATCGACGAAATCAAGACCCCCGAGCCGGTTCCGCCGACCAAGATGACCGCCCCTGCACCTGCCGAGATAGTCGCCGAGACAGATATTGCACCGACTGTCACAGAAGACGCTCTTTCAGCAGACGACGAACCAGTAGACGACGAACTAGCGGACGATGAACCAGCGGACGATCAGGCTGAAGACGACCAGCCTGTAATCGCGACTGCAGAAATTGAACAAATGCAGGACTATGTTGAGCCTGCAATCGCCCAGGAAAACGACATTGCTCCTGCTGCTGACAGTATCGCCGCCAAATTGCAGCGCATTCGTGCAGTGGTTTCGCGCAACGAGGCATCTGCCAAAGGCGTAGATATTCCCGAAGACGAAGATGATAATCGGTTTTTGGCGTCTTCTTCAGCTGCTCAAAGCGACGAATACGAAGATGAAGACCTGGTTGCGCCCATTGAAACTGCCCGGAACTCTGAATTTGAAGAGTCCGAAGCTGACACTATCGCGTCAGCTTTGGCTGAACTGATGGTGGATGACGAAGATCAAGAAGACGTTTCAGACATCGAAGACGATGAGAACAATATCGACATTACCAACGCATTTGCAGCACTTAGTTCGATAGAAGAAACAGAAACGCCGGACGACAAACCGGACGACAAAGCTGTGGCTTACGATCCTTCCGAAATCGAAGATGATGACATTTTCAGCGAAGAAGATGACGACATAGATGGTCTCGACGATCTTGGAAATCTGCTTGAAGACGTGCGTGATACAGACAACACCGCGCAAACCTCGGGCAAAGGGCGTGTGTTCAAAATCAAACGTACGGAATTTGAATCCACAATTGTCACGGGCCAAAATGAATCCGACTACGAGAGTTTCGAATCCAAAGAGACAACGCTTTCGTTCGAGGACGAAGCTGATCTGTTGCGCGAGCTCGCCGATGTTGAAGCCGAAGAAACTGGCCAATCGGAACGCGACGCAAATGAACATGACGCGCCTGATGCCGCCAGTACACAGGCGGCCAACGAAGCCGCGCTTGAGTCCGATTTCGCCTATGAGGACGATACCGATCTTCCACCCGAAGTAAGTAACGATGAACAGGATCTATCCCGTCTGTTGCAAGCAGCAGATACGAAAATGGATGATCCTGAAACAACTTCTCGCCGCGAAACATATTCGCAATTGCGGGCCGCTGTGACGGTGGCGAATGCGGAACAGGCAGCCGGAAGTGGTGTCGATAGTGGTGCAGATGATGGCGCCTATCGCAAGGATCTGGCCAGTGTGGTGCGCCCGCGACGTCCCGAAGCGGTTGACGATGAGAAAACAACAAAACGTCCAAACCGCCCGATTTCAGGAAAACCTGCACCGCTGAAGCTGGTGGCAGAACAACGCGTTGATGACCACGCCAAACAAACTCCGCGTGGTCCTATTCACCCGCGCCGTGTGGCTGCGGTTCCCGTCGATGAGCCATTCACCGGTGAAGGTGATGGCACAGGTGGTTTCGTCAAGTTTGCCAAAGATATGGAAGCCACTGACCTGAAAGAACTGCTCGAAGCGGCAGCGGCTTATATGTCCTTTGTCGAAACCCGCGAGCATTTTACACGCCCACAACTGATGGCCAAGGTGCGCCAGGTTGAAACCAACGGATTTAGCCGCGAAGATGGATTGCGGTCGTTCGGCAAGCTGCTGCGCGAAGGCAAGATCCAGAAAACTGGCGGTGGGCAGTTTACGGCGTCTGAAGACATCGGGTTCCGCCCGGACGAACGCGCGGTTGGCTAACGCTGCCGATTGCAACCCAAATAAACGCTCGCCAAACAAGCCTGCCCTTTATTGGGCGGGCTTGTTGGTGGACAGATGATACTGAACATTCATCTACGGTACGAAATGCGGCGCTGTGACTTGCGAATAAAGCAGGCAAGCCGTGGTATCCGGCGACACTTTGCGCAACTGCGGCGTTATTGAGGTTTCCCTGTTGCCCTGACGTCGGTATACGGGCGCGGGTTTGAATGACGCAGTAAAGGACCGAACATGGCCAACGTCGTTGTTG
>JAHRVZ010000356.1 GCA_019090405.1 Paracoccaceae bacterium | reverse complement strand
GGAATGAATGTAGCCACAACAGGCGTGCAATTTCCGGCGCGGATGACGCAACGCCCAGTCAGAGCTATGAAACGCTTTGGCGTCCCATTGGCTGGCAATCGTCGCAAAAAAGCCCATCGAAGACGATAATATGTCCGGAGGCCCATCAACACCCTGTTCAGCAGCAAGTGCCGCGGTAATCCCCGCCGTTGCAGGAAGACCGCCAAAAAGCATCGGTTTGGCGCCGCGACCATCACCGAATATTACCTCGGCAGGACACCAATTGGCCCAAGCGGCGGCAATTGCCAAAGCATCAGACGTTGCAGATTGAGACAGGCCAAGTATCCGCGCGCATGCTGCCGCCGATCCGATGGACGATGCCATTCCGACCGACACCATGCCAACATCTTCAAGGCTTTTCTGATAGGGGTAGAACGCATTGTATACCCGGGCGGTGGTTTCAATTCCTGCGATCAACGCAAGTTGAAGTGTTTCGCCCGAGATATTGCGAAGTTGTCCAAGCGCCAGCGCAGCAGCCACGTTGGCGATACTGGCGTGACCGGCAATCAGGTCATTCAGTTCGAAAACGTCGCCCTGATAGGCGTTGATACGCGCAGCCGCCAGCAGGCCGGCACGTTTCCCGCCTGCTATTGAACATTCTTTGCCCGAGTTTGCCGCCATTTCAGCCCGCGCAACGCGTTGTGCCGCGTCGGTGGTGGAACCTGCAATCATGCAACCGATCGTATCCAGAAGGCACAACTGGGCCTGTTCTTTGACCTCATCAGGAACATCGGCTGGGTGAAGTGTTGCAAGAAAATTCGACAGATCACGGATCGGCGAGTGAGTCATGGTTGTTCCTACGAAGCGCTGCTTCAAACGTTGGTGTGGGCAAATACGATGTGGTGATGCCAGACCGTTGCGGTTAAGCGACCTTTCGGCGCGCCAAGTTAAATTTCGGGGCTTCCTGAGCCGATTTACTGCCGCGAAAAGTTCAGACGGCCTTTCCCCCTCCTCCAGAAGTGTATAGATATCCTACAAAATGAGATTGTTTGTGACAAGTGCTACTATGTCTGCTAGGACATCTCAGGGGAATGAGGGCAGGAAAGGCAAGAAAGGTGAAGGCCTGTGCAGGTCTCATAAGCGTATAAGAATGAGACTCGCGGGCGCATCCAGAATAGCCTTTTCCGTGATGACGGAAATAATTTCGCCAGAAGGCGACAAGGGAAACACTGCGTGGCTGACGGGTCGCGGATTGGGGGGGAATAATGAAAACCAAGAAACACAGCTTGATTCCAACGGGGTTTTCAGCCGGAGTTGTTAAAATTCTGTGGCAAGCTGGATCGGATTGCACAATGAGGCTGTCCGCCAAATGTGGGGGTATTTAGCAATGAAGTCCTTTATCAACCAGTGCGACGGTATTTTGCGGCCATTTGAACGATATCTTGGATACGGTGCCGGTGCTCTTATCCTTTTGTTGATGGCACTGGGGGTCGCCGAGGTTATCGGTCGGTCCGTCTTTAACAAGCCAATCCACGGTAATCTTGATGTCATTGAGCAGCTAATGGTCCCAGTTGCAGCACTGGGTATCGCGTATTGTCAAAGCGTCTTTGGCAATGTTCGCATGACGCTTGTTACCCAAAAATTTAGTGGCAGGCGCAAATGGATCGCCGAGGCCTTTGCCCTGATCATCGCGTCGGTTGTTGTCATAGTCTACGTGATCGGCAGTTACCGAAACCTTGTGAGGTCACTGACGCTAGGTGGGGATACGCCAGAAATTGGTATTCCTCTTTGGTACGGTATCGCATGTGTGACCTTTGCGTTGTGCGTGCTTTTGCTTCGGCTTTTGCTGCAATTCCTAGAGGCTGTTCGCCTAATTGCCGCACCGCAGGACCAATCCAACATTTTTGAACCAGTCGCTGACTGAACTCGGGGAATACACAAAATGGATCCGATTACTCTTGGATATATTGGCCTGGTCGTGTTGCTTTTGCTTGCCACCGCCGGCGTTCCAATTGCCTATGCGACTGCTTTTACGGGCATGGCCGGGCTTTTTCTGCTGCGGGGACTTGATGTAACGATCGGTCTTGCGGGTATTATTCCGCATGCTGCGTCAGCTCACTACAGTCTTAGCGTTCTTCCGTTATTTATTGCCATTGGCTTTCTCGCCATGCACGCGGGAATAACGACCTCTGCCTATAATGCTGCGCGCGTTTGGGTCGGACGGGCACCCGGCGGACTGGCAACCGCGACGATCTTTGCAAGTGCCGGTTTCGCTGCCGTGTCAGGCGCGAGCACCGCAAGTACGGCTGTATTCACAAAGCTGGCGCTGCCGGAAATGGAATCGCGCGGTTATGACCGGTCACTTGCTGCGGGTGTTGTTGCGGTCGGAGGCACGCTTGCCGCGCTTATTCCGCCAAGCGCAATCCTGGTTATCTATGGAATCGTTGTCGAAGAATCGATCGGTGCGCTTTTGCTGGCAGGGTTTGTCCCGGGTGTGATTTCGATTATCGTCTACCTGATCGTCATTGCCGTTGTCGTTTCCATCAAGCCTGAACTCGCGCCAAAGTTAGAGCGTACAAGCATGATGGAAAAGTTTAAGACAATTCCACAGCTTGCCGGGATCGCGTTGGTTGTGGGCGTGATCTTGGTCGGAATCTACTTTGGCATCATGACACCGACCGAAGCCGCCGCTGTGGCAACTGCCATCATGTTTATAATGGCTTTGGCCAAAAAGATTGGATTTGACGATTTCAAAACCGGCATATTGGACACCATCAAAACGACTGTAATGATATTCATGGTCATTTGGGGTGTCTTGGTCTTTGTGCGCTTCCTTGCATTCACTGGCCTGCCTGCATCAATTACAGAAGCAATCGTAGGGTTGGATGTTCCGCGCGGAGTAATCTTGCTGATCATTATTATCATGTATCTGCTGCTTGGGATGGTCCTTGATGGTATTGGCATGATGATGCTGACCCTGCCGGTTATTTACCCGACAATTCTTGGCCTGGGATACGATCCGATTTGGTTTGGCGTGCTGCTGGTTAAGTTGATCGAAATTGGGGTGGTTACGCCACCAGTCGGGCTGAACTGTTATGTCGTCAACGGCATCCGACCCGACATTCCGCTTCATGAGGTGTTCAAGGGAGTCACGCCATTCCTGATCGGCGAAGTCGTAATCATCGGAATTATAGTGCTTTTCCCTGATCTGGTTCTCATGTTGCCAAACATGATGAAGTGAAAAATCTCATAAAACGAGATAACTATTGACTTGGGCCACTGTGTTGCTCAAAAATGCAGTGGCCAATTGGTGCAACTCGGGAGGAACAACCATGAAATTTGCCAAGACAATTATGATGAGCGCCGCTGCAGCGCTTGTTGCTGGAACGGCGCTGAATGTAGGCGTCACTTCGGCAGCATTTGCAGCAGAAGTTGATGGACCAAAAGTTAAATGGAACGTGTCACTTTGGGGCGCACGACGCGGCTTTTCCGAGGGGCTGGAAGGTCTGGCTGAATACGTTGCTGAAAAAACCGACGGAAACTTTGAAATTTCGCTTCAGTATGGTGCGGTATTGTCGTCCAACAAAGAAAATCTTGATGGCCTATATATCGGAGCGTTTGAGGCGGCGACATTCTGCGCGGTTTACCATCCGTCAAAAACACCTGCGCTTGGGGTTCTTGATCTGGCATTCCTGCCTATCGAAAACCTTGAAAAACGTCGTGACGTGATCGAGACCATGTATGATCACCCGGTGATCCGCGAAGAGTTTGCCAAGTGGAAAACAGTGCCCCTGATGGGTGTCATGCTGCCCAGCTATGAAGCGATGGGGACAGGTGATGCGCCAACAACTCTTGCAGACTGGCAAGGTCTGCGGATCAGCTCGACCGGTGGTGTCGGGAAACTGATGGGCGCACTTGGCGCCAGCGTTACCGTTGTGAGCGCGCCGGACATGTTCCAGTCGATGGAACGCGGCCTAATTCAGGCGTCGACATTCCCGTACACCTACGCCTTTGCCTCTTACCGGCTGCACGAAATATCGAATTGGGTAACAGACGGCTGGTCGTTTGGTTCGATCGTGTGTCATGCTGCCGTAACCCAGGACGCCTACAACGCTCTTCCTGATCAATACAAAGCCCTGCTCGAAGAAGCGGTGGCATATGCATATGATTATCAGATCCGGAAATACTCAGAAGTTGACGTGACAAATGAGGTTTTGTTCGAAGAGGCCGAACTCATACGTGTTCCGTTGACTGACGAAATCCAAGCCGCGGTTCAAGGCGCTGCACAGCCAAGCTGGGATGCTTGGGTCGAGGCGGCAACCGCCGAAGGCATACCGGCACAAGAGCTGCTTGACGCAGTTCTGAACGCTGCATCCAACTAAAGCGTTCGGGCGGAGGAAG
>JAHRVZ010000355.1 GCA_019090405.1 Paracoccaceae bacterium | reverse complement strand
GTTCCGGGGGAATTACGTTGTCACGATTCGACAGATATGTGCTGTCGCAATTATTGCTGTTCTTCGGCTTTTTCGCGCTGATTCTGGTCGCTGTATTCTGGATCAACAGAGCAGTGGTCTTATTCGACCGGCTGATTGGCGACGGGCAATCAGCGCTGGTATTTCTGGAGTTTTCGGCCCTGGCATTGCCCAACCTGATCCGCATGGTGCTGCCCATGGCGGCCTTTGCAGCGGCCGTCTATGTCACCAACCGTCTGAATCGCGAAAGCGAACTGGTGATCCTTCAGGCCACCGGATCAAGCCCCTGGCAACTGGCGCGTCCGGCGCTGTTTTTTGGGCTGATCACCGCCCTGATGATGAGCATCCTGACCCATGTCTTGATGCCAGCGTCAGTCAACCAACTGGCCCAACGTGAGGCGGAAATCACCCGCAATATGACCGCGCGCTTGTTAAGCGAAGGCACGTTTTTGCATCCGACCAAGGGCGTAACGTTCTACATTCGCAAAATTGACAAGGATGGCACGTTGAACAATGTGTTCCTGTCCGATCGCAGAAAACCCGGTCAAAGCACGGTTTTCACCGCCGCACAGGCGTTTTTGGTGCGCAATGACGGGCAAAGCAGCCTGATAATGGTTGATGGGCTGGCACAACAATTTGCCGAAGGCAGCCGGTCGCTGTCGACGACTGTTTTTGAAGATTTTTCATATGACATCACGTCGCTGGTTCATTCAGACGACATCCGGGCCCGCAATATCCGCGGTATTTCAACACCGGAACTGCTGCGCGACCGGCAATTCCTGGCAGAAACAGAAAAATATAGCTACGCGCAACTTACCGAGGAACTGCATCTTAGGTTTGCACGGGCTTTGATCTGCATCGCAGTGGCGTTGATTGGGTTTTCCACCCTGATGCTGGGCGGATTTTCTCGCTTTGGGGTATGGCGACAGGTATTACTGGCCTTCTTCATCCTGATATTCCTTGAGGTGTTGCGCGGCGTAGTTGCCAAACCGGTGCTGCAAAACGCTGATATGTGGCCACTGATTTATCTGCCGTCTTTGGTGGGTTTGGCCATTTCGATGCTGTTTCTGCATATGGCGGCACGCCCACGCCCGCGCCAACGGCTATGGTTAAGGTGGCATCGCACCAAACGCGAGGCGAGTATATGATACTTGACCGCTATTTCGCCCGCCGCTTTGCGCAAAGTTTCCTGCTGATCGGCGCAGTCTTTCTGACGCTGATCATGCTGATTGATATGATAGAACAGATACGTCGGTTTGAAGATCACGATGTTAGCTTTGGACAATTGTTTCAGCTGATGTTGCTTGGTGCGCCAGGGGCGATCAGCAAAATCTTGCCGTTGCTGATGATCTTGTCGACGATTGTGCTGTTTATCGGCTTGGCCCGCAGCAGTGAATTGGTGGTGACCCGCGCCACCGGAAGATCAGGCATTCGCGCCTTGGCTGCACCGTTGGCGGTGGCAATGGTCATCGGGATATTCGCCGTCACCACCTTGAACCCGATCGTTGCAGCGACATCCAACCGTTACCAACAACTTTATGACAGCTACCGCACAGGTGGGACCACCACCCTATCGCTAAGCGGTGAAGGATTGTGGTTACGTCAGGGTGACGCCAAGGGGCAATCTGTGATCCACGCCACCGGCTATAGTTCTGAAACCAGCACTATGTTTGGCGTCACAATCCTGACCTATGGGGCCGAAGGCAGCCCGGTGGAACGTATTTATGCCACCAGCGCGCAATTGCAGGATGAATACTGGCTGCTGCAACAGGTCAAGACCTGGCCGTTAGATGGCAGTCAGAACCCGGAAACAGCGGCTGAGACCTTGAAACAGCTACGGATTCCGACAACACTGACCAGTGAACGTATCCGCGAAAGTCTTGGGCGTTCGTCCAGTATCTCAATCTATGATCTGCCCGAACGCATTCGCGACCTTGCCCAGTCAGGATTTGCCACCAAACAATACGAAGTCTGGTTCCAGGTCGAACTGGCCCGCCCATTGTTCTTGATGGCGATGGTTCTGGTCGGGGCTGCATTCACCATGCGTCACACACGTTTTGGTGGCACTGGCGTGTCTGTGTTGACGGCTGTTCTGTTGGGGTTTGCGTTGTACTTTGTGCGCAACTTTGCCCAGATTTTGGGTGAAAATGGCCAAATTCCCGTGGCTCTGGCCGCCTGGGCGCCGCCGCTTGCAGCGATCCTTTTGACCATCGGTCTTTTGCTTCATGCGGAGGATGGATGACACGCCAGTTCCCTCTTGCTGTTCGCTCTGGCCTTCTTGCATTGCTGCTGGCAATCGCGTTGCCTTTTGTCGGGCTGGCGCAAAGCGATGACACCACGGTTGCGCCGGCAATATTGGTGGCAGATCGCGTTTTTCTAACAAAAGACAGCAAATTGATAGCCGAGGGCAATGTAGAGGCCTTTAGCGGCGATATTCGGCTGCAGGCCAGTCGTATCACCTTTGATCGCGCCAGTGGAGAGCTTTCGATTGAGGGACCGATCCGCATTGATCAGGGCGGAGCCAGCACGATATTGGCCAGCGCAGCGGAATTGGACGCAGAATTGCAAAACGGCATCCTGACAGGGGCCCGTCTGGTACTGGATCAGCAATTGCAACTGGCAAGCGTCCTTATGACCCGCGTTGGCGGGCGCTACACTCGGCTTGATAAAACGGCAGTAACCTCTTGTCATATTTGCGAAAATGGCAAACCGCCGCTTTGGCAAATTCGCGCCAACCGGGTGATTCATGACCAATTGGAACAGCAGCTTTATTTTGAAGAAGCACAATTGCAGGTACTGGACGTCCCGGTGTTTTACTGGCCTTATTTACGCCTGCCCGATCCAACGCTCAAGCGCTCTAATGGTTTTCTGATCCCGTCGATACGTACAACAAACCAATTGGGCACCGGCGTGCGTGTCCCATATTTCTTTCAGTTAGGTGACCACGCTGACCTGACTCTTGCGCCATACCTGTCGCCGAATACCCGTACATTGGATTTTCGCTATCGTCAGGCATTCAAGCGCGGCAGCTATATTTTTGAAGGTGCTTATACCCGTGATGATCTGATCCCGGGAAAAGACCGTGGCTATTTGTTTGGGGAAGGATTGTTTTCCTTACAAAACGATTTTGAACTGAGTTTTGACATTCAGGCGGTTTCTGACAATGCCTATCTTGTCGACTATGGCCTGCCCGACAGTGACCGCCTGCAAAGCGAGGTCGCCCTGACTCGCGTCAACCGCGACAGTGCTTTTCAGGCCAACCTGATCCATTTCAAGTCATTGCGTGATAGCGATGACAACGCGACCCAACCCAATCTGGTGGCCGACGCGCGGTATCAACATCGGTTCCATCCTACTTCTGTTGGTGGCGAAATCCGGCTTGGGCTGGATATTCACGGTCATTACCGCAGTTCAAGTGTTCCAACGGATGGGCGCGATGTTGAACGCACCACGGTCGAGCTGAACTGGCTGCGCAACTGGATATTGCCCTATGGGGTGCGTGCCGATTTCACCGCTGGTGTTGCATTAGATCATTTCAACATATCACACGACCCGTTATACCCTGAACCTGTCACCCGCACGACCCCCAGCACATCCTTGAAATTCAGCTACCCGATGACCCGTGTTGCCGCCAGCGGAGCCACACATTTTCTTGAACCGGTCATGCAGATTGGCTGGGCAGATGTGAACGGCGGCGACGTGCCCGACGACGAAAGCCGCTTTGTCGAATTTGATCAGGGCAATCTGTTGTCGATGTCGCGGTTTCCCGCTTACGATCGCCGCGAACAGGGGGCGACATTCGTCTATGGATTAAACTGGACGCGGGTGGCCCCTTCTGGTTGGCAGGCTTTTGCCAGTGCCGGTCAGGTATTCCGCAGCCTGGATGACCCGGCATTCACCACCTCGTCCGGTCTTTCCGGGACTACATCCGACTTTGTGCTTGGGGGCCAGTTGAAGTTGGACAAGGGGCTGTCCTTGACGGCGCATACCCTGCTTGACAACAATTTCAGCCTTTCCAAAGCCGAGCTAAGGGGCGATTGGACCGGCAAGCGGATGCAGATCAGCGGAACCTACCTTTGGCTGGAACCGGACGCTCGGGAAGGTCGCGACAGTCGTGTCTCTGAAGTCTGGTTTGATGGTGATTATGCGATCACTCCATTCTGGACCGCCAATGCCAATGTGCGCTATGATATTGCCGACACAAGGGCTACAACGGCGGGGCTTGGTCTTGTCTATCAAAATGAGTGTATTGAATTCGACCTTTCAGTAAAGCGACGCTATACATCTTCAACAAGTGTTGAGCCCACTACTGATTTCAGGTTTGGCATAGCCTTGCGCGGATTTTCCGTCGCGAGCGGAACAGAAAAATACAGGCGATCATGCAGTTAAACATATCTACCCCCCCGTTAAACATGTCCCGAATTGTGAAATTTTCTTTGGTTCTGCCAATGGTGATCATTGCCAGTCTCATATCTCATAATGCGCAAGCCCAAGGCCTGTTTGCACCTGCCATTATCGTTAATACGAATGTGGTCACCAATTACGAAATCGAACAGCGTGCCCAATTGTACCGGCTGTTGCGCAATCCCGGAGACCCGGTTGAGACCGCCCGCACAGAGTTGATGAAAGATCGCCTAAAGAACCAGGCCACCCGCGAAGCCGGCATCAAAGCCACGTCAGATGACATCAAAGTCGCGATCCAGAAATTTGCAAAACAGGCAAATATGACTGACGAACAACTTATCAAAGCCCTTAGCGAAGGCGGTGTCGAACCCGAGACGTTTCGTGATTTTATTCAGGTTTCGTTGGAATGGGGTGATTTTGTCCGCGCCCGGTTCCTAAGCCGGTCACGGCCAGACGATGCCGAAATTGATCGTGCGTTGGGGCGCGTAGGCAATGGCGGCGGCATGAGAGTGCTGCTGTCGGAAATTATCATCCCGATCAACGCACAAAACGCACCGCAGGTCGAAGAACTGGTGGACCAATTGGCCAAAATCACCAGCGTCGAGGATTTCGCCAACGCAGCGGCTCAGTACTCTGCCACAGATACCCGTACCAATGGCGGACGCATGGATTGGTTGCCGATCACCAACCTGCCACCGGATTTGCGGCCTGTAATACTGGCATTGCGTCCGGGCGAAGTGTCCAGCCCGATTTCGCTTCCGAATGCGGTGGCGCTGTTTCAGATGCGTGATGTTCAGGAAATCACCGGAGGTACGCCTAAATATTCCGCTATAGAATACGCCAAATATTATATTCCTGGTGGGCGGTCCGAAGCGGCGCTGAAAACCGCGGCCGAAATATCCAATCATATTGACAGATGCGACGACCTTTACGGTATCGCCAAAGATCAGCCCGCCGAAGTGCTGGAACGCGAAAGCCTGCCGAGCAATAAAATTCCACGCGATATCGCACTGGAGCTGGCTAAACTGGACGAAGGCGAAATATCGACCAATTTGACAAGCAGCAATGGTCAGAACTTGATCCTGTTAATGTTGTGCGGTCGTTCACCCGTTCTCAGCGATGACGAGGTGCGCACCGATCTGATCAATGGCTTGATCCAGCAGCGACTGAATGCTTTTTCCGACAGCTATCTTGACCAATTGCAGGCGGATGCGCTGATCATCGAGAAATGAGCGCGCCAATCGCGCTTTGCTGCGGTGAACCTGCCGGGGTCGGACCTGAACTGGCGCTCAAGGCCTGGCAAGAACTGCGGGGCTCCTGCCCTTTTGTCTGGATCGGCGACCCGCATCACTTGCCCAAAGGTACGCCAATAACACTCCTTAGCAATCCGGCAGAGGCAGCCGACCCTGGCGCCGACGCCTTGCCTGTGCTCACCCACAACTTTGCAGCATCCGCGACGCCGGGCCAACCGGACCCACGCAATGCACAGGGTGTCATTGATGTGATCAAACGGGCCGTGTCGCTGGTGCAGGACGGCGCGGTTTCGGCCATTTGCACCGCTCCCATCAACAAGAAAGTGTTGGTTGACGGGGCTGGTTTTGGATATCCCGGACATACCGAATTTCTTGCGGCTTTGGCACAATGCGATCACGTCGTAATGATGCTGGCCAGCGACCAGTTGCGCGTCGTCCCGGCGACAATTCACATAGCACTCAAAGACGTGCCAACGGCGTTGACGCCCGAACTGTTGCATCAGACGATCCGTATCACCGCCCAAGGATTAAAGACCCAATTCGCCATTTCGCATCCGCGCATCGCAATTGCCGGGCTGAACCCGCATGCGGGCGAAGGCGGTGTTATGGGGCATGAAGAACTGAACTGGATCAATGACTTGGTTGCCGACCTTAATGGTCAATATTGCGCTCTTAGCGGTCCGCATCCGGCGGATACACTGTTTCACGCCGCTGCCCGCGCCCGATATGATGCAGCGATCTGCATGTATCACGATCAGGCATTGATCCCGATCAAAACGCTGGATTTTGACCGCGGAGTCAACGTCACGCTGGGTCTGCCATTCATCCGGACCTCGCCCGATCATGGCACCGCGTTTGATATTGCCGGCAAAGGCATCGCCAATCCAACAAGCCTTATCCAGTCTCTGAAAATGGCACAGCAAATGGCGGCAAACACATGAGTCCGATTGACGATCTGCCACCACTGCGTGCTGTGATTGCCGAACACCAGCTTTCCGCGCGTAAATCACTGGGTCAGAACTTTTTGCTGGACCTGAACCTGACCGCCAAAATTGCGCGGCAGGCCGGTGATTTATCCGCTTGTGATGTGCTGGAAATCGGCCCCGGCCCCGGTGGGCTGACGCGTGGTCTGCTATCTGAAGGCGCGCGCAAAGTACTGGCCGTGGAAAAGGACGCGCGCTGTATGCCGGCGCTGGAACAGATCGCGGCAGCCTATCCCGGCCGCGTTGAGATCATCAACGGCGATGCGCTTGAGATTGACCCGCTGGCACATCTGACCGCGCCTATTCGGATTGCTGCCAACCTGCCCTATAATATCGGGACTGAACTGCTGGTGCGCTGGTTGACGCCTAAAGACTGGCCACCGTTCTGGCAAAGCCTGACCCTGATGTTTCAACGCGAAGTGGCCGAGCGTATCGTCGCGCAACCGGGCAGCAAGGCCTATGGGCGTCTGGCGATCCTTGCGCAATGGCGGTGTGATGCGCGCATTGTCATGTCGCTGCCTCCCAACGCTTTTACCCCGGCTCCAAAAGTATCCAGTGCAGTGGTCGTGCTTACGGCCCTGCCCGAACCAAAGTTTCCAGCGGATGCAGAAACCCTGTCAAAACTGGTTGCGGCAGCGTTCAATCAGCGGCGCAAAATGTTGCGCGCCGCCCTAAAGGGCTTTGCTCCTGATATCGAAGACCGCCTGATTGCAGCAGGGTTGAAACCAACAGATCGGGCCGAACAGATCCCGCTTGAAGGGTTCTGCGCCTTGGCCCGAACACTCAAAACCTGACTATTCAGCCGCTTCTGGCGGCTCGTCCTGCGTTGCCGCTGGTG
>JAHRVZ010000354.1 GCA_019090405.1 Paracoccaceae bacterium | reverse complement strand
CTGGCGGCTGGTATTGCAGACCGCTTGCGCGACGCGGGTGTTTTGGTGTTTGGTCCCTCTGCCGAGGCCGCGCGACTGGAAGCGTCCAAAAGTTTCACCAAAGAGATTTGCGATGCAGTGAATGCGCCGACATCAGCCTATGGTCATTTCCACGATGCCGAGGCTGCCAAGGAATATGTGCGCAGGCAAGGTGCTCCGATTGTGGTCAAAGCCGACGGGCTGGCGGCGGGAAAAGGCGTGGTTGTGGCGATGGATGAGGCCACAGCACTGGATGCGATTGATGATATGTTTGGTGGGGCGTTTGGCGGCGCTGGTGCTGAGGTTGTGATCGAAGAATTTCTTGAAGGCGAAGAAGCATCGTTCTTTGTGTTGTGTGATGGCGAGACCGCATTGCCCATTGGCACCGCACAAGATCACAAACGGGTTGGCGAAGGCGATACCGGGCCAAATACCGGCGGCATGGGAGCCTATTCGCCCGCGCCGGTGTTGACCGAAGCCGTGGCTGAGAAAACGATGAACGAAATCGTACGACCGACCATGGCCGAAATGAAACGCCGGGGCATGCCGTTTCAGGGGGTGTTGTTTGTTGGGCTGATGATCAAAGACGGTCAGCCGAGACTGGTTGAGTACAATGTGCGATTTGGCGACCCGGAATGTCAGGCGCTCATGATGCGGCTTGGGGCGCAAGCGATGGATCTTATGCATGCGGCTGCCGAAGGGCGGCTTGCAGCAGAAAAGGTTCAATGGGCCGATGATTTTGCCTTGTCGGTTGTGATGGCGGCGAATGGCTATCCCGGGGATTATGCCAAAGGCAGTGCGATCAAGGGGCTTGATGGTTTGCCTGAAACCAGCTCTGAGATGTGTTTTCATGCCGGAACCTTGCGGCAAGATGGGCAGTTTATCGCCAATGGAGGCCGGGTGTTAAACCTGACAGCACGGGGGGCAACATTAGCCGAAGCGAGGGCCAATGCCTATGCAATGGCCGACGCGGTGGATTGGCCGGACGGGTTTTTCCGACGCGATATTGGCTGGCGGGCTTTGGGGGATTCTTGAGGTTAATGCCGGGCTAAAGCCCGATTCCAAGTTTTAGGGGCGCTGCCCCGTCCGGGACACGTCCGGGACTCCCCGGGATATTTTTGCCAAAATGAATTTAGTTGGCGCAGCTGAGGGCGGCATCAATGCTGGATGGAGTCCTATAGGCACCGATGTCGCGCGCTGTCAGAGTCGCGTTGGTTAGTGTTGTTGCCATGAGGCGCGACCAATTGGCGTTGACGGTAACGATTTCTGGCCCTTGCCCGCAATCGCGGATGCCTCCGAGAATAAAGTTCTGACCGATTTGGTGGTTGGTCAACCCCGCAAGCTCTGCAACCGGGTTTAGTTTACCGCCTTGATAGCGCCAGACGCGCAGGGTCTTGGCCAGATGCGGACGGTCGATATACGCCAGTTCAATTGCGCCATCGCCATCAAGGTCCGCAGCCCCCAATGGTGCCAGCCAGCGATGGCTGCGACCGATATATGGCGTCGCTGTGCGTTTGCCTTTGGCGTCATATATTGCCAGGCTTGCGCCGCGCGAAATATCGGTTTCAATAACGATAACCTCGGGAGAGCCATCACCGTCAACATCGGCCAGGCGCGGTTCTAGATCCTCAAACACCCGAGACTCGGGCAACCGAAATGTGATTATTGAACCGTTCCGAAGTGTCAGAACCAACGCGCCCCATTCCAGAGCGTCGCCCAAAATGCCGTGATCATAACGGTCTGTTGGCTCGCTGTAGTGCGCCATAGTGACGGTCTGAGCCGACAAAGGCAGGCCTGCAAAAATAAGCAAGACCACCCAAAGCGCGCGCATATCAGATCTGTTTTTCCGGCATTTGCACGATCAGGCCTTCTAAGTCGTCCGTCACCTTGATCTGGCAAGTCAGCCGTGACCGCGCCGGATCTGGTTCAAAAGCGAAATCGAGCATGTCTTCTTCCATATCGTCTTTGGCAGGAACTTTTTCCACCCATGCCGGATCAACATAGACGTGGCATGTTGAACAAGCGCAGGCTCCGCCGCAATCGGCTTCGATGCCGGGAATGTTGTTGTCGCGTGCTCCTTCCATAACGGTCAGGCCATTGGCCACATCAACCACATGTTCGGTTCCACTAAATTCGATATAGGTAATTTTTGTCATCTACTCTGATCCCAGTGCCGGTCCTTGAAGCTCTGTATCTGCGCCGTTCAAAACACGCCAGCAGAATTTGCGATGCCAGACTTTATGGCCCATCTGGTGGTGCTGGAAAACCAGCGTTGCCGGGTCAAAGTGCTCTGAGCCTTTGCCAATTTGGCAACATGCGTTAAACAGATGCGAAACTGCCCGTTTGAGGCTTGAGCATGAAATCGAAACGCCCATTATTCTGCGCCGTTGCGTTGACCATCCTTGGTGCCTGTACATCAGGCGGCTCTGATCTTGGAGTGTTTGGTGAGCCGCAAGTGACCCGGTTAAACCAGGCGGCCCCTCCCGGTGCCGAGCCGGGCAGTTGCTGGGGCAAGGAAGTAACTCCTGCGATTGTCGAAACCGTTATCCATCAGGTAGTTGTGCAACCGGGCGTCTATAAAACCGAGACCCGGCAGGCAATCGTTCGGGAACGCAAGGAAACCTGGTTTCAGCGACCCTGCGATGCAGAGATGACACCAGAATTCATCGCCAGCCTGCAACGTGCGTTGGGTGCGCGTGATTTGTATCGTGGCAATATCAGCGGCGAAATGGACAATCGGACGCGGGCTTCTGTGCGCCGTTTTCAAAAACCATTGGGGCTGGACAGCGGTGTTCTTTCGCTAACCGCCGCGCGCAAACTTGGGCTTGTTGCAGTCGCGATTGAAGCCGACAAATAGGAACCAGATAGGCCAAAGCCCCGTTTGCCGTTATACTTAGACGGGAAAGGGGCGCGGCATGGAACAAACGGACCCGTCAGAAACTGGATTTTTGTCGGGAGCTTCAAGCGCGTTGCGAAAAATGCTCAGGCAGCAAGCCAGCCAGGTTCACTTGCAAAAGGGTGAAACCCTGTTTGAGCAGGGCGACAATGGCGACGCCTTATATGCGGTCGAATCAGGATTGCTGGAAATCAGCGTTTTGGCGCTTGATGGGCGCAAGCTGGGTTTGGCTGTAATGCGCCCCGGAGCGCTATTTGGGGAAATCGCCCTGTTTGACCCAGGAGAGCGTACCGCATCAGCAACCGCGCTTGAGGCGTCAAATCTTTTGCGGGTCAGAAATTCAGACGTCCTTGACCAGATCAGGAAGAAACCAGAATTGGCCGTCGATATGATTCAATTGTCCGGGCAGCGGATGCGCTGGATGGGGCGCCAGCTTCGCGAACAGGTATTTCTTCCGATGCCAACCCGGCTGGCCCGAAAAATATTATACCTGACACCCGAGCGCCCTGGCGTTCAGGCAAAGCTGAAACTGTCACAAGCCGAACTGGCCGAGTTTGTCGGTGCAACGCGCGAGGCCGTCTCAAAGACACTCGCAGCCTGGAAGCGGATCGGTGTGATTGAAGCCACCAGAGGCGGGCTTATCGTGTTGGACCGATCTGCGTTAAAGGGTCTTGCCGAACCAGATCAGATTTAACTTTTGCTTGTGTGATCTGTTTCACAGACGGGAGAGGCAAGCAGGTGCATGGTAGTTTCACAAGGAACTATCAAAGTATTGCAGCATTTCACATTTAAGGACTGATCCAATGACCGCGAAGCCCGACATCCCGATCCAAACACATAAACAGTTTTCTCCGTTCACAGCCGCAACTACTTTTTTCATCTGGGTTGTTGCCACTGACCGCAGGTTTCGCAAAACCCAGGCCATGATTGACGCGCCGGGCATCCATTTCTAGCAATTCCTTTTGAGAAATTTCACGGGAAGCATTTATTAAAGAAAAAGCCATGTACCGAAATACATGGCTTTTAATTTTGCAACAGCGTCGGTTGTTAGTCTTTAAGATTCAGCGCCACAAACCGGGGTTCACCAGCGCGGCGCACCAGCAGCAGCAACGACTTGCGCCCGGCGTCTTTCGCGTCGGTGATCCTATCCTGCAATGACTCAAGCGTTGCAACCTTTTGCTGGCCTGCTTCGGTGATCAAATCCCCTGCCCGCAACCCTTTTTCAAAGGCTTCCGAGCTTTCATCCACAGCCACAACCACCAATCCGTCCATGCCATCCGGCACCCCGATCTCGCCGCGTATATCGTCGGTTAATACGCGCAATGTCAGGCCAAGAACGACTTCTTCCTGCGACTCGTCATTGGTATCTTCCATCACGGCAGGCACCGCTGCAGTGGCCTCTTCACGGCGACCAAGCGTTACCAGAATGGTCTGGGTTCCATCATCACGATAGACAAGAACGCGCACGGCCTTGCCGACCGTCGTGTTGCCAACCTGACGTACCAACGCGCGGGTGTCGTCCACTTCGACCCCGTCAAACGACAGGATAACATCGCCAGCCAGTAGGCCCGCGTCTTTTGCCGGGCCATCCGGAACGTCGGTGATCAATGCACCGGATGCTTTTTTTAGGCCCATTGCCTCGGCCACATCCTCGGTAACATCCTGAATGCGCACGCCCAGCCAGCCGCGGCGGGTTTCTCCGTATTCCTTTAGCTGGTCAACCACGCGCGTCACCACATTCGAGGCCATCGAAAACCCAATGCCGATCGAGCCGCCATTGGGCGACAATATCGCGGTATTTACACCAACAACACCGCCGTCCATGTCAAACAAAGGACCGCCGGAATTGCCCCGGTTGATCGCGGCATCGGTCTGGATATAGTCGTCGTAGCTGCCAGACAAAGCTCGGTTTCGAGCCGACACAATCCCAACAGAGACCGAAAATCCCTGTCCCAAAGGGTTGCCCATTGCGATAACCCAGTCCCCGACTTTGGCGGTGTCGCTGTCCGTAAAACTGACAAATGGCAGCGGCGTATCGGTCTCGACCTTTAGCAGCGCAATATCTGTGTTCTTGTCGGTTCCAACCACAGTAGCGGCCAGTTCCTCACCATCAAAAAACTCAATCAGGATTTCGTCAGCCCCCTCAATGACGTGATTGTTGGTAACGACAAAACCATCCTCGGAAATGACAAACCCAGAGCCAAGCGCCGACGTGCGGCGTGGGCGGCTGCCCTCGTCATTGTTGCGATCCTGAAAATCGCGAAAGAAATCTTCGAACGGGGATCCTTCGGGAACGATGCCTTGCGGACCTGTGCGCCCCTCGATTGTCGTCGACGTGGTTATGTTGACCACAGCCGGGCTTATTTTGTCGACCAAAGGGGCCAGACTATCGGTGCGCGCCTGTGCGGCCATGCATTGCGCAAAAACTGCGAATATCGTTAGTACGCCCAGTAGCATGAGCCGCATTCGAGATGCTGTGTTTTCCGAATATCTGGACCGAACTTGGGATATCGCCTGTGTCTGCAAGGGTACTCTCCATTGGCTTAGTTATTGTATTGGGGCGTGATGTCGTCAGCGGCCCGGCGCATTTCTGCTATCTATGTAGCTACTATATTGTCACCCACAATTATTGTTGCAAGACTTCAAGTGGATGTGATTTGGCTAAATGACGGTTTTCACCGGCATTTGACCCTGCCCCACAGTACAATGGCCCATAATGCAAAAAGGCCACAACGCAAAAAGGGCCGACACAATGGCCAGCCCTTTTCTTTTATTCTATCAGGTTTGCTTACTCTGCAGGCGCAGACGCCGTGCCCGATGGTGATCTAAGATAGTCAAAGAACTCACTGTCCGGGGACATTACCATAGTAGAGTTGTCTCCTTTCAGGGCCAGGCGATAGGCCGCAAGCGAACGGTAGAATTCAAAGAACTCCGGGTCCGCGCCAAATGCCTCGGCAAAGATTGCGGCGCGTTTGGCATCTGCTTCACCACGAACGATTTCAGATTCACGTTGCGCTTCGGAAACCAGTTCAACCACGGTTCTGTCGGCCTGCGCACGTACACGTTGCGCCGCCTCGTTACCACGGGCGCGTTCATCTGTTGCCTCGCGTTCACGTTCTGCCCGCATCCGATCAAACGTGGCGGCAAGGTTCTGTGAGGGCAAATCGGTTGCCTTCAGCCGCACATCAATGACTTCAAGACCAAGAGCACGCGCCTGAACAATGGCGCCATTGCGAATACGCAGCATCAGCGCCTCGCGATCCGAACTCAGGATATCGCTGGACGTGACCGAACCCAGAACTTCGCGCAACTCGGCCCGCAGGATCGAATCCAGCCGGTTTTCAGCGGTCGCGATGCCACCTGTACCAACCGCCTGTCGGAACTTGGTCACATCGGTGATCCGGTAGCGGGCAAAGGCATCAACAACCAAACGGCGGTCATCCAGCGGTGTCACCTCAAGAGGCACAACATCGCGGCTTAGGATACGGCTGTCGTATTTGACGACTTCCTGAATCAGAGGAATTTTAAACGCCAGTCCGGCCTCTTCTTTGACCGCAACAACCCGGCCAAATTGCAATACCAACGCTTTTTCGCGCTGATCCACGATAAACAAGGACGATGCGATAGCAATCACCGCGATCACAATGATCGGTAGAATAAAGGTAGTTTTCCGCATTAGTTCGACCCTCCGCCGCTGCTTCGCAGTTCATTTAGAGGCAGGTAGGGAACGACACCTTGTCCGTTACCACCCGCGGAACCATCCAATATGACTTTGTTAACGTCACCAAGAACGTCTTCCATTGTTTCAAGATACAGACGTTTGCGCGTCACTTCTGGTGCCTTGGCGTATTCGCCTAGAACCGCTGTGAAACGGCTGGCTTCACCAGCGGCTTCGTTCACGACCTGAGCACGATAGCCTTCGGCTTCTTCCAGAATTTGCGCCGATGAACCGCGCGCTTCGGCGAGAACGCGGTTGGCATAGGCGTCCGCCACGTTCTGCAACCTATCACGTTCCTGCGCTGCCGCCTGAACGTCGCGGAAAGCATCAATCACCGATTCCGGCGGGTCAGCTTTGTCAAAGTTAACGCGAATGATGTTCACGCCACTGTCATAGCTGTCCAGCGTCTTTTGGATCAGATCCTTTAGACGGTCCGCAATAATTCCGCGATCCCGGTTCAGGATTGGTGCCAGTTCAGACTGGGCAATGATTTCGCGCATCGCAGATTCAGACACCGCCCGAATTGTCTGTTTCGGATCACGCAAGTTGAACAGGTAATTTGCTGGATCATTGATGTTCCAGACCACCTGATAGTCGATATCAACCACGTTTTCATCACCGGTCAACATCAACCCATCCTGAGAGCCGCGTGCGCCACCCATGTCTTCGGTCTGTTCGCGTGTAACCGGGATCACCTCGGCGGTGACAACAGGCCAGGGGGCAAAGTTCAGACCCGGATTGCCGATGCCAGAGTATTTGCCCAGCATCAGTTCAACTGACTGTTCCTCTGGCTTTACGGTGTAAAAGCTGGCCAAACCCCAAACCACGGCTGCTGCAATGATCCCCAGACCAATGGTGCCTTTGGTAAATGCAGGACCGCCGCCACCGCCCGGTTTAGCACCGTTGCCGCCGCCGCCACCGCGACCGCCCATAAGGACGCGCAGCTGTTCCTGGCCTTTTTTCATCAATTCATCAATTTCAGGGATCTGCGGACCGTCACCACCGGGCT
>JAHRVZ010000353.1 GCA_019090405.1 Paracoccaceae bacterium | reverse complement strand
CCGGCGCGGTCGATAGAGAGGGCAACAACCTCAAAATTGTCGCCGCCGAGCGTCGCCTGCAATGCGTCTAACGTCGGCATTTCTTCGCGACACGGAATGCACCAGGTGGCCCAGACGTTTACCAAAAGCACCTTGCCTTGCAGCGATTCCATATCTTTGCGTGTGCCGTCCTCAAGCAAGAAGCGCACGTTGATTACGGGTTGCGGTTCATCATGAAGCGCAAAGCCTTGTGGCGCTGCAATTGCCCCGCCGACCCAAACGAGGAAAAGAACGACTGTCAGTTTCAGCAAAGTCATTGTGCTACCTTCTCAGGGGCTGAAGATTTCAGTTCGCGAACGATCGGCATGATTGTTTCTTTCAAAACTTTGCGTGTGATAGGCCCGACATGGCGATAGGCGATGGTTCCATCAGCGGCGATGACGTATGTTTCCGGGACACCGTAGACACCCCATTCGATGCCGACGCGGCCATCTCTGTCCGCGCCGATGCGGGTATAGGGGTCACCCAGTTCATCCAACCATGCCCGTGCCTGTTCGGGCGGGTCCTTATAGTTGATACCATAAAGCGGTACCTCGCCAATTTCGGCAAGCTCGATGAACAGCGGATGTTCCGCGCGACATGGAACACACCAGGATGCAAACACGTTCACCATTGAAACATGCCCGGCCAGGTCTTGTGTCGATAATCCGTCGTCCCTGCCAAGGACGGGGGGGAGCGAGAATTCTGGCACAGACTTATCAAGCATCGCCGAGGGCAGCGCCTCGTCGCGGTTGAACAGCCCCCAGGCGAAAAACGCCATCAGTACAAAAGCAACAGCAGGCGCCACCACAAGGCCTGAGACGCGATACCATGGCCGTGTTTGCTGCATTGATTTGTCCGCCCCCCTCATTGCTGCGCCTCGATGTCGGCACGCGTTATATCTTCTTGCGCCGCCCTTTCACGATCGGGCCATGTGCTCTTGATGTAATCGAGGATCGCTTCGATATCTTCGCTCGAAAGTGTGTCTGCAAATCCTGGCATGTCGCTTTCGTACCCGTTCCCTACAATCGCCGCCGTTCCCCGTGTGATGATGTCTGTCAACACGCGGTCGGCATGATGCCAGGTATGTCCCGAAGCATCGTGGGGTGGAGCTGGCAGCCTTCCGTTTGGCAACCGCAAGCGCCAGTCGGGCTGGCCCTCCAGATTTGCGCCATGACAACTTGCGCAGTTTTCCTGATAGAGTGTCTCACCCTCTAAAAGTTCACTATCTTGCGCTTCCGCCGTGCCAGCCGCCGCCAATGTGAGAACCCATAAACCAAGCCACTTTATCATTTTTTCACCCACCTTTTTCGGAGCCAGATGCAGAATAGCGCAATCGCGGCGAGCCCGATCAGTATCAGCAAGATACAAAATGCCCAGATCAACCCCATCGACAGCAAGCTGTCGCCACTGGCAGCGCCGCTACTACGCATCGTGCAGCATTTTATTTACTGTCATCAGAGCGGATATATTTTACCAATGCGATTGCCGCGAGCACGAGCACCACTATGAATAGCAACCACACGAGACCCATACCGATCATCATGCCGCCGCCCATCGTTCCACCATCCATCATCATACTCTTCATCCTTCGCGTTTCTAAAAATTGTATCCGGCACGGTTTCGCGCCGGACAATTGGTTTGCCTATTCGACCGCATAAACCGTCGGGACCACGCCTTCTTCAATGGCGTAAACTTTGAATGGCTCTTGCTTTGCGCCGCCCATACCGGGTGATCCCATCGGCATCCCGGGAAGCGTGACGCCGACGATGTCGGGTTTTTCAGACATGACCTTGTTGACCACATCAATGGGCACATGACCACTGATCACATAATCCCCGATAAAGGACGTATGGCATCCCTGAAAGTCTTCCGGAATACCGGCATCACTGCTGATCTGCACAAGATCATGGGTTGGTTTGACGTCTACCTCAAAGCCATTTTCACGCAGGTAATCAGCATAGCTTTCGCAACAACCGCACTGTGGGTTTTTGTAGAGCGTGACCGTTTCAGCAGCCAAGGGTGCCGCATTCAGGCTCATTGCCAATAGGGCAACACTTCCTGCAGCAGCCAGACTGGTAGATCCGAACAGTTTTTTCATAATCTTCTTCCTTTTCTTCCGTTAATTCTGCGTATTTTTAAGATTTTGTCGCATCCAATTCGACGCGGATAACCCCCATCATACCTGCGGCCTGATGCTCCATGATGTGGCAGTGAAACATCCAGTCTCCGGGGTTGTCGGCCACAAAGGCGATGTCGACCTTTTCGCGTGGTGCCATCATGACGGTATCCTGCCACTCAAGGTGCCGTGTTGGCTGCCCGTTTCGAGCAATCACGCGGAAAGTATGGCCGTGAAGATGGATCGGGTGCGGCCAAGCGGTCCGGTTTTCCATCTCGAAGATGTGCGACGTCCCCAGCGGCAGCGTCAGCAGCGGGTCCATAATGGGTCCATTCGCGGCCTTGCCATTGATGAACCAGATATTGCCTTGGCGCATTTGAACCATCATCGACCCCATGCCGCCACCCATCATCATCTGCCCCATCATTCCGCCATTGAAGACAATCTGATGTCGGGTCGCGTTTTTGATGTCGGGATCAGCCAACGGGTTAGGCGCAAGGACCATTGACCAGTCCGGCACCGTTTGCCGCAAAGCATCAGAGCCAT
>JAHRVZ010000352.1 GCA_019090405.1 Paracoccaceae bacterium | reverse complement strand
CCTTGATCGCATCCTGCCATGTCCACAAGGACAACGGGTAATACGACAGCGGACGATAGTCGGCATTCAGAACCAGCGCCGGGTGATGTTTCAACACCGCCGGGTCGCGTACAAATTCTGTTCTGAATTCTTTGTTCATTCTGACTCCACCCTTACCCTGCGTGCTGCTCAACCAACATCAAGGCGGGGAGCCCGCCCCGATATATGGCTGACTATATATCGTGGTTTGATGCTGGCAAGTGTTGATTTTCCACAATATCTCGATGCCGCCCTTGCCGACACACCTACGCTCAGAGTACCACAAACACATGACACAGCTGATCAAATTCAACAAACCCTTCGACGTGCTGTCCCAGTTCACCGACAAATCTGACACGCCGTCCAAAAGACGCACCTTGTCAGATTTTATCACCCTTCCCGGTGTCTACGCCGCCGGACGGCTGGATCGTGACAGCGAAGGCTTGATGCTGCTTACAGATGACGGGCGACTGCAGGCCCGTATTGCCGACCCGCGCTCAAGGCAGCCAAAAACCTATTGGGCACAGATCGAAGGCAGTCCGGATGACGCTGCATTGGACAGTTTGCGCAATGGTGTCACCTTAAAGGACGGTAAAACCCTTCCCGCCAAAGTCCAACGTATAGACGAACCAGATGGGTTATGGCCGCGCGATCCGCCAATCAGGGTTCGCAAATCAGTGCCTGATTGCTGGATCAGCCTGACCATCACCGAAGGGCGCAACCGACAGGTGCGCCGTATGACAGCCGCCATCGGCCACCCGACCCTGCGCCTGATCCGCTATCAGATCGGAGACATCACGCTGGACGGATTGCCTCCCGGAACCTGGGAAACACTTAACCCAGAGGTGATTTCGTCCCAGCCTCGATCGTCCAAAGCGCGCGCGACACCACGCCGACCTCGCCCAAAGCGGCGCTGAACACCGCCATGTGCGGTGCTTTTGCATGTGCTGCAAGGGCTGCGGCATCGTCCCATTCTTCGTAAACACGAAACGTGGCGTCCGTACCAACCACCTGAGAAAACTCATAGGTCTGGCAGCCATCTTCGACGACGGTCTCTGCCATAACTGCCGCAATCGCTTTTCTCGCAGCAGCTATGTTTTTTGAGTTTAACTCAATTTTCCCGGTTACTATCAGCATATTGGCCTCCTATCATAATGTAAAATCAACTTTTACTGCACCACCAAATTGAGACCACCCTACTACAATCCCAGCTTGTCACGCATAAACGCCAACGCAACGCTAAGCCCGTCCGGCGCAATGCCGTGCCCAGTCCCTTTCATGATATGCGCATAAACATCGGTGAACCCGGCAGCTTGCAATGCTTCTGCTGTCTCAGGCAGCGATTGCGGTGGCACCATATCATCCTGATCTCCATGCACCAATAGGACCGGCGGGCGCACCACCACCTCATCGACAAGCAATTCCGGCGTCAGCAAACGCCCCGAGAAGGCGACGATTCCGGCCACGGAATCTTCGCGCCGAGGGGCCACGTGCAAGGCCATCATCGTGCCTTGTGAAAAGCCAAACAACACCACCTGTTCGGGCAACACGTCTTCGTCCACCATCAGCGCATCAAGAAACGCATTCAGATCCTCGACGGCGGCTTGCATGCCGCGTTCGGCCTCTTCTTCGGACGAATTGTCAATCCATGGGATCGGAAACCACTGAAACCCCATCGGTGCTCCGGCGCAATCTTCGGGCGCATCGGGGGCCACAAACAACGTGTCGGGCAAATGTTCACCAAGCGGGTCGGCCAATCCCAGCAAATCGGCACCATTGGCACCATAGCCGTGCAGAAACACCACGATCGAGTTGACGTCCCCCGATTTTGACGCTTTGCGCCCTGCATTTAAAACTCTGGTCATCTGATCCCTTCCCGGTTTTTAGCCACGCGGTAATAGGCCCATAACAGGCGCGCCGCAACTGATCTCCATGGCGCCCAATCTTCAGCCATCTGGCGAAACTGCTTTTCCTTTGGTCGCTCGGGCAATTCGAACAGCACCCGCGCCGATTCCTGCAAGGCCAGATCACCCGGCGCAAATACATCGGCGCGGCCCAGCGAAAACATGGCGTAAACTTCGGCAGTCCATGCACCAATGCCCGGCACCTCAACCAAAGTGGCAATCACATCTTGCGTTGGGGCTTGGCGCAGGTTTTTGTAATTGATACGCGCCTCGGCCAACGCATTGGCATAGCGTATTTTTTGGCGACTCAAGCCAACAGCGCGCAGATCACTATCGCTGGCAGCGATGATTTTGCGCGGACCGGTCAGACGCGCCTCTTTCATCCTAGACCAGATTGCATTGGCTGACGCTACGCTGACCTGCTGGCTGACAATCGCACTTAGAAGCTGGGCAAATCCGTCTGGCCGAAGGCGCAGGGGCAAAGGGCCAGTCACCTGTAACGCCGCCGCAAAGCGCGGCTCATGGGCCGCCAGCCAGTCAGCACCTTCGGCAACACAGGCCGGGGTGGTAATAATGCGTCCGACGCTCATAAGCTGTCTATCCAGTCCATTGCAGCCTTAACCGTTTGCAGGCGTCGCACATCCAAAAGCGGTGGGCGAGCGATCAGAATGACTTTGATCCCAAGGGCACGCGCGGCGTCAAGTTTGGTTCGGCTGGGCAAACCGCCGCTGTTTTTGACAACAAGCACATCGATTCTAAGACCCCGCAGCGTGCGGATTTCATCCTCGACTGAAAACGGTCCCTTACCGATGATATGATGCACATTTGGTTGGGCCGGAAGGTCTGAGGGATCTTCTAGCTGGCGCACATAAAACTGCGCAGCACAGTTGCGCGTCAAAGCCTCAAGCGTGGCGCGCCCTGTGGTGGTAAACACCCGATTCTGCCGGGTCAGCAAGGGTGCGACTCTGCTTTCATCGGCGACCTGTTGCCATTGATCCCCTGCGACGGGCTGCCAATCGGGGCGTAAGAGTTGCGCATAAGGAAGGCCAAGATCGGCGCAAACTGCAACGGTTTGCGCGCTAATTCGCGCGGCAAACGGATGAGAGGCATCCAGCACCGCCGTCACCCTCTGCGCGTGCAGATACCGCGCCTGCCCGTCTTTGCCGCCAAACCGGCCCAGGCGCGTCGTAACAGGCAGCGGACCAAAACTGCGCGGAGGATTAAGTAGAGATGCGGTGACCTGTATCTGGCCAGAGTCAGCCAATAGACCCGCAATGACCCGGGCCTCGCCGGAACCGGCCAGCAGCAACAAATGCCCGGATGAATTTGGGGTGCGTTTCATGCGCGGACATTACGCCGCGTGTGCGTATGTGCAAGGCGCTTGTACCAATCCGGTTTCATGGATACGAATTGCTGCATGATACATGTTAACGATTCACGCTCTAAACGAAATGTGATGGTGCTGGTGGCGGCGCAGGCTTTTCTTGGCGCGCAGATGCCTATTATCTTTATAATAGGTGGATTGGCCGGGCAATCGTTGGCATCGAATGTGTGTCTTGCGACATTGCCAATTTCGCTGATCGTGTTGTCATCAATGTTCATGGCAACGCCAATGTCGGCCATCATGCAAAAATATGGCCGTCGTACAGGTTTTCTGGTCGGTGCAACCGGTGGTGGTTTAGGGGCGATTGTCGGAGCGACGGGGCTATATTTGGGATCGTTTCCCATATTCCTGTGCGGCAGCCTGTTAACCGGCGTCTACATGAGCGCGCATGGGTTTTACCGCTTTGCTGCCGTTGATACCGCTTCGGACGAATTCCGGGCCAAAGCGATTTCATATGTCATGGCAGGAGGATTGGCATCAGCGATCATCGGGCCGCAATTGGTCAAACTGACCAGTGATGCCTTTGTGATCCCGTTCCTTGGAGCCTATATCACTGTTGTCCTGATCAATCTGGTCGGGTCCGGTTTGTTCTTTATGCTGGACATCCCCACGCCTGACGCTCCATCAGAAAATGAGCCCGCTGGCCGTAGCCGTTGGGAGTTGATCAAAACGCCACGTATTGCAGTCGCGGTGATTTGTGCAACAGTATCTTATTCGCTGATGAACCTGATGATGACGTCTACGCCGCTGGCCATTGTCGGTTGTGGATTCACGCAAAACAACGCAGCTGACGTGGTATCTGGACATGTCCTTGCAATGTATGCTCCTTCATTTGTCACCGGGCATCTGATCAACCGGTTTGGTGTCGAACGGATCATAGGTGTTGGATTGCTTATCTTGCTGGCCGCTGGAATGGTGGCGCTTAGCGGGGTCGAGCTTGGTCATTTCTTTGTCGCGCTGATTTTGCTGGGTATTGGTTGGAACTTTGGTTTTATTGGAGCCACCACAATGCTGGCGACAGCGCACGAACCGCAAGAACGCGGGCGAATGCAGGGGTTGAACGATTTTATCGTGTTTGGAGGCGTTACCGTGGCGTCGCTTTCGTCAGGTGGTTTGATGAACTGCTCCGGGGGCACCCCGGTTGAAGGCTGGAACGCGGTGAACATGGCAATGATTCCGCTGTTGGTTCTGGCTGGTGGCGCGTTGCTGTGGCTGGT
>JAHRVZ010000351.1 GCA_019090405.1 Paracoccaceae bacterium | reverse complement strand
CGGGCGCTATTTTCTGGCTGGCCAATTTGCCGAAACCCGTGTTCACCCCATAAACCGCTTCGCCGCCAGCAGCGGCCTGTGCGACCATTTTCGCCGCAATCTCAACCGCTGGCCGCGCCGCTGGGCCAAGCGTCACAAAACGCTGCTCGCGATAAATGTCTTCAAGGTCTGCCAGCGTTACACTGCCGGGGGTTACGATCATCCCTCGCCTCCAAAAATACGTTTGTGCAGAGGGTTAAAACCGATGCGATAGGCCAGTTCCGCCGGTTCAGCCACGTCCCAGACCGCCAGATCGGCACGCAATCCGCGCATTATGCGACCCGTATCAACCAACCCCAACGCCTGTGCCGCGTGACATGTCACAGCCGCCAAAGCCTCTTGCGGGGTCAGGCGGAACAATGTGCAGCCCATGTTCATCGTCAGCAACAACGACGCCAGCGGCGACGACCCCGGATTGCAGTCGGTCGCAAGCGCAATGGGCACACCATGTTCGCGCAAGGCCGCAACTGGCGGCATTTGGGTCTCGTGCAAAGTATAAAACGCACCGGGAAGCAATACCGCGACGGTTCCAGCCGCTGCCATTGCCTGCACGTCCGCCGCAGTTGCGTATTCGATATGATCCGCAGACAGCGCGCCGTATTGCGCAGCCAACGCCGTTCCACCGATATGCGACAATTGTTCTGCATGCAGTTTCACCGGCAGGCCCAGCGCCTTGGCCATGTCAAACACCCGCCCCATCTGGGCTGTGTCAAAGGCGATGCCTTCGCAGAACCCATCAACCGCATCCACCAACCCTTCGGCATGGGCCGCGCGTAGTGTCGGCAAACATACCTCGCGGATATAGGCATCCGGGCGATTGGTATATTTAGCCGGAACCGCATGTGCGCCCAGAAAGCTGGTCCTGATCCGAACATCGCGCAACGACCCAAGCGCACGCGCTGCACGCAACATTCGCAATTCGGTGTCTGTGTCCAGCCCATAGCCGGACTTTATCTCGACCAGCGACACGCCTTCGGCAATCAGCGCGTCCAGCCGCGGCAAGGCGGATCTGATCAGATCATCTTCGGTCGCCATGCGTGTCGCTGTGACCGTGGACACAATTCCACCACCGGCGCGGGCGATGTCCTCATAGGTTGCCCCGTTCAGGCGCATTTCAAATTCCCGCGCCCGATTGCCGCCGAATATCAGGTGGGTGTGGCAATCAATCAACGCAGGCGTGATCAGGCGCCCGTTCATATCCTCAGACGGCCAATCAGCATATTTTGCCGGCACATCGGTGCCGACCCAATCAATCAGGTCATCCCTTATGGCAACCGCTCCTGTGTTGATCAGACCATAGCCGCCCGCCACAGGCATCGTTGCAATCCTTGCCCCCGTCAGAACCCGGTTTGTCATTTCCGTTGACCTTATCCATGTCTTGGTCCAATTATTATGTATATACATAAAAGAGTCGTCAAGGGGATCTGATGACAACAATCCATGCCAAATCTGCCTTGCTGCCTTCGGGCTGGGCGCAGGATGTTAGCGTTTCCATTGCCAATGATGGTCGTATTGAGGCCGTTTCATATGCCGCGACGGGCACAGTAGCGGTCGACATCTTGCTTCCCGCCCTATCCAACGTTCATTCACACGCCTTTCAGCGCGCGATGGCGGGATTAAGTGAGAAACGCGGTGCCAAAGGACGCGACAGTTTCTGGACCTGGCGACAGTTGATGTATCGGTTTCTGGATCGCCTGACACCCGAGGACATTCAGGCGATCACGGCTCAGGTGCAGATGGAAATGCTTGAGGCGGGTTATGCTGCGGTAGGAGAATTCCACTATCTGCATCATCAACCCGGCGGTCAGCCCTATGATGATCTTGCCGAGCTAAGCAATCGTATTTGCGCCGCCGCTGAACAAACAGGTATTGGGTTGACCCTGTTGCCGGTCCTCTATCAGCAAGGAGGTGTTGACGGTCGGGATCTTGGAGCGGGTCAAATTCGCTTTGGCAACGATCCGAACCGCTATTTTGAGTTACTTGAATGCGCGGGCTCTGCGCTTGCCGCGTTGCCAGATGATAACGTTCTGGGCGCCGCGCCACATTCCCTGCGCGCCGTGACACCTGCGGGTTTGCATATGCTTGCAGAGAACACCAAAGGCCCGCTACACATGCATATCGCCGAACAAATTGACGAGGTGAGCGAGATCGAAACCGCCTATGGCAGCAGGCCAGTGGAATGGTTGCTTGAAACCCAGCAACCCAATGCGCGCTGGTGTCTGATTCACTGCACCCAGATGCTGCCGGATGAGACAATTGCGCTGGCGGCAACAGGCGCGGTTGCAGGGCTTTGCCCGATTACCGAGGCGTCGCTGGGGGATGGAATATTTGACGGCGAACGCTGGCTGTCTGGACAGGGAAACATCGCCATCGGGTCAGATTCTAACATCAGGATTTCGCTGACAGAAGAACTCCGCCAGCTTGAGTATTCGCAAAGGTTACGGGATCGGGCGCGCGCAGTTCTCGCAAAGCCGTCAGGCTCGACAGCGCGTCGATTGTACGACGCTGCCCTGAGCGGCGGCGCGCAGGCAATGGGGCGTAAGTCCGGGGCCATTGCGACCGGATATTATGCTGATTTGGTGGCCCTGAACGGTGACGCTGCGGATATGATTGGACGACAGGGTGATACGGCATTGGACACCTGGATATTTGCCACCGGTGATAGTCTGGTCTGCGATGTCTGGTCTGCGGGCCGCCATATGGTGCAAAACGGCCATCACATTGACCGTTACAAAATCACGGAATCCTATCGCGCCTGCCTGTCCCGTCTGGCCGAGGTGATGTGATGGGGCTTAGCTGGCAGGATATCCACGCAGACGCGCTGCGCCGCATTCAGTCCCGCGAATGGCAACCCGGTGCGTTGATCCCAAACGAGGAAGAACTGGCCAAAGACCTTGGCTGCGCACGGGCCACCGTAAACCGGGCCTTACGCGCACTTGCCGAGGAAGGTTGGCTGGAACGGCGACGCAAGGCAGGCACACGGGTCGCCCTATCGCCCAAACGCCGCGCCCAGATGGCCATTCCGGTGATCCGCCAAGAGATCGAGGCGTTGGGCAAAACCTTTTCCCATCGTTTGATAGACCGCGTAACCACTTTGATGCCTGCCTTCCAGAGCGACGCTTTGGGTCTGCCTGCTGGCACCTCGGCGCATCATGTTCGCAGCCTTTATCTGGCCGATAATCTTGCCTTTGCCTATGAAGATCGCTGGGTCAATCTGATTGCGGTCCCCGGAATTGAAACTTGTCCGCTTGACCAGATCAGCCCCAACGAATGGTTGGTACAAAACGCCCCATTTTCACGTGGAACGCTAGAGTACAGCGCAGTGGCGGCAACTGACGAAGAGGCCCGTCATCTTGGCTGCACTCTGGGGGTTCCGGTCATGGTGCTTGAGCGGCAAACATTTGGACCCGACGCGCCGGTGACGGCGATGCGGCTGACATTTGCCCCCGGACATCACCTGAAACTTGTTATCTGATCTGCTTTGAATGATCTCGCAGCCATTCCATCACAGCGGGGCGCACAGACTGGTCGCCGCGATTGCGGGCATCTATGATGATTTTGCGCACAGCGCCAAGGTCTGAGCCAAGTAACAGGCTTTTGACTGGCCCGATCGAGGCCGGCCGCATCGACAAAGACCGCAAGCCAATGGCCGCCAGACAAAGCGCTTCGACCGGGCGACCCGCATCTTCGCCACAAAACGACAGGGGTGTGTTGCTGATTGCGCAGCGTTCGACAATGCGTTCAATCAGACCAAGAAAACTGACATTCAACGTATCATAGCGCCGCCGCACCCGTTCGTTTTCGCGATCCGCAGCAAAGAAAAACTGTTTCAGATCATTGCCTCCGATGGACAGAAACCCGACCTCGTCAAAGAACTTTTGCGGGGCAAATGCCAGCGATGGAGTTTCAAGCATTGCGCCAACTTTTATCGTGTCGGGCATTTGATGACCCAGCCGTTCTTCCAGCGCGATGGTTTTGTCCAACACGGTACGGGCTGCACGGTATTCTTCGGATTGGGCAATAAATGGAAACATAATGCTAAGCGGGCGACCGTTTGCGGCCCGGATCAACGCCTGAAGCTGCATGCGCATCATGCCCGGTTTGTCCAACCCAACCCGGATCGCCCGCCAACCCAATGCCGGGTTGGGTTCGTCATTGGGTTTCATATAGGGCAGCACCTTGTCTGACCCGATATCAAGCGTACGAAAAACAACAGTTTTGCCTTGGGCCGCATCCAGAACGCTTGAATAAAGCGCCACAAGTTCAGACCGCTTTGGCATCTGGTTTCGCACCAAAAATTGCAATTCAGTCCGAAACAGACCAACACCCTCGGCGCCGGACCCTTCCAGTGAGGGCAAATCTGCCATCAATCCGGCATTCATATGTAATGACAGCAGCTGGCCGTCACGCGACATCGTAGGCATGTCCCGGATCGAAGCATATCGTTCCTGTGCCTGCGCCTGCATCGCTATTTTGTCACGGATGGCGGTCACGACAGATTCATCGGGACGCAAATGAACCATGCCATGATCACCATCGACCATAATGTGATCACCGTTCAGCGCCTCGGTGGCAATTCTCTCGGCATGGACCACCAGCGGAATTGCCAAAGCCCGCGCCACAATCGCCGCGTGACTGCCGACCGAGCCTTCTTCGAGCACGATGCCGCGCAAAGACCGGCCATACCCCAGCAACTCTCCGGGTCCGATGTTACGGGCGATCAGGATTGGGTCGGCAGGCATATCCGCGCCGGTATCAGCCCCCTGCCCGGTCAGAATGCGCAACATGCGGTTAGACAGGTCATCCAAATCAGAAAGCCGTTCGCGCAGATAGGCGTCTGACACCTGTTCCAGTCGCGCCCGCGCCTGTGATTGTTCTTTCTCTACAGCCGCCTCGGCACTGAGGCCGCGGCTGATATCTTCCTCCATCCGCCGCATCCAGCCTTTGGAATTGGCAAACATCCGGTACGCTTCGAGAACTTGCAGCTGTTCCTTGTCACCCGTACGGGACATCTCAAGCATTTTATCGACACCAACGCGCAGTTGTTCGACCGCATCGTTCAGCCGTTTTGTTTCACGCTCGGGATCGTCAGCAATCGGGTTGGTCACAACCACGCGGGGTTCGTGCAACCAGACATGCCCCTCGGCAGTGCCCTCTTGCCCGGTGGTTCCGCGCATCAAAACCGGTTGCTGGTGGCGGGCAGACAATGCGGCGCCCTCGCCGATAAACGCACCCAGTTCAGTCATCTCGGCCAACACCATAGCGACAACTTCCAGCGCATAGATTTCGTCTGCCGAAAAGACCCGTGCATCACGCGATTGCACAACCAGAACGCCCAGTTTTTCACCCAGACGCTGAACCGGAATACCCATAAACGACGAAAATCTTTCCTCGCCAGTCTCGGCCATATAGCGGAAACCGGGTTCGGATGGTGCGTCAGGCGTGTTAATAATTTTGCCTGTCTTGGCGACGCGACCTACCAGACCCTCGCCCATACGCATTCGGGTTTTATGCACCGACTCTGTATCAAGACCTTCGGTCGCGCATAATTCAAGCGTTTCGTCATCGCGAAACAGATAGACCGAGCACACTTCGGTGCCCATGCTGTCAGCAATCAAATGAGTGATTTTATCAAGCCGAGCCTGACCCGCTTCGTCGCTTGCCATTGCGTCGCGCAGTCGTCGCAGCAGTTTGCGACTATCGGAGTCAGATGTATCGGTCATATGTTCCGCTCTGTTCCCAGCAGCAAGCCGCCGGGGCAGAAATGCTCAGGCGACTTTGTCCAGTTCAAAGGCATCATGCAGGGCTTGG
>JAHRVZ010000350.1 GCA_019090405.1 Paracoccaceae bacterium | reverse complement strand
GTTCACGACTTTGGGTCAGGTCTATATTCTTTCGGATCAGACTGCCCGCTATCCGGCCATCATCCACAAATGTGACATGCGCAGCCCCACGCGACAAAGTCTCTAGTCCCAAGGCTCCGGTGCCCGCAAACAAATCCAGTACCCGTGCGTTTGGGATCACATCAAGGTGGCTCAGCACATTGAACAGGCTTTCGCGCACCCGATCCGTAGTTGGACGCAAATGTGCACCAGCATCGCCCTTTCCGACAGTTGTCAGGTTTCGGCCCCGAAACTGACCCGCGATTATCCTCACGGGCGCAACAACGCCTTAAGGTCGCTGCTGGCATCGCCAACTACGGATGGGTCCGGTGATATACCAGCTTCGATCAACCGTTTGCCAACCATATAGGCGCGTGGATCGTTCATCGCATCCACGGCTAAAAGCGTGTCGCCCTGATAATACCAGAACGATTTAGCCTGCCCCTCACTATCGCGCGTGATGATCCGGTCATAGCCGGTATTCAGGCCAGCAATTTGCAGCTTTACATCATACTGATCCGACCAGAACCATGGTTTCGCGACGTATTCGGTGGCCGCGCCCGACATATTGGCCGCAACACATTCTGCCTGATCAATGGCATTTGGAACGCTTTCCAACCTGATGCGCGTGCCTTGATGCGGAAATGAAGCGCAATCCCCGGCCGCCCAGATCGACGGATCCGAGGTGCGCCCCATGCCATCAACTTCGATCCCATTGTTCAATGTCAGTCCGGCCATTTCGGCCAGTCCCGTCGCGGGTGCGATGCCTACACCAACCACCACCATATCCAGATCCAGCGTCGTACCATCCGATAGAACAGCACCGCTCACCCGTCCATCGTTGCCTGTCAGGTGGTCCAGCCCAACACCTTCGCGAATGTCGACACCGTGACTGGTATGCAATTCCCGAAAGAAGTCGCTGGTTTCTGGCGCTGCGACCCGCTGCAATATCCGGTTGGCCATTTCAACCAGCGTCACCTGCACACCCAGTTTGGTTGCCACCGCTGCGGCCTCAAGTCCGATATAGCCGCCCCCAACAATCAATGCGCGTGCGCCTTTGGTTGTTGCCGGGGCCATCGCGTCCACATGCTCTAGCATCCGGACCACATGCACCCCGTCCAGATCGCCACCAATCGCAGCAGGCAGCCGACGCGGCACCGATCCGGTTGTCAGGGCAAGCTGATCATAGGCAATGACATCATCGCCAACGGTCACGGTCTTGGCTACGGGATCAATTTCACTGACCTTGCTTCCCAGCCGCAGGGTAATGTCCTGATCGCTGTAGAAACTCTCGGGTCGCAAGAACAATCGCTCAAGCGTCATTTCGCCAAGCAAATAGGCTTTGGACAAAGGTGGGCGCTGATAGGGTAAAACCGGCTCGGCCCCGATCAGCGTAATCTGTCCGTCAAATCCGTCTTTACGCAATTTTGCGACCAAAGACGCGCCCGCCTGGCCTGCACCGATTACAACAATATGGCTCATCTGGGGTTTGCCTTTCGTTTTCGCTTGGCCTTCCGGGTCCAGAAACTCTATAACCACGCGAACGAAAAGTGCAATTCCACTCAGAGGTACATTATGACGATTTCAGCCGGTGACATCCTGCCCAACGCAACACTAATTCAATTGGGCGCCAAGGGTCCCGAGGCAGTTTCGCTGTCGGATAAAACCGCAGAACGCAAGGTTGTGATCTTTGCCGTTCCGGGTGCCTATACACCGACCTGTAGTTCTGCCCATGTGCCCAGCTTTATCCGCACCAAGGACCAGTTTGATGCCAAAGGCGTGGATGAAATAATCTGTGTGTCCGTCAATGACCCCTTTGTCATGAACGCCTGGGGCGCAGAAACCGGCGCAGCAGCAGCCGGGATCACGATGCTGGCAGATGCTGACAGCAGTTTTACCACAGAAATTGGCATGAATTTCGACGCCCCTCCTGCCGGTCTTCTTGCCCGTTCAGGCCGCTATGCAATGCTGGTTGAGAACGGCAAAGTGTCGATCCTGAATGTCGAAGAGTCACCCGGTGTTTGCGAAACCTCTGCTGGCGAAGGATTGCTTGACCTGATGTAACGGGTCATGGTGTAAACAGTCAGGGCCTGAGCATATCCGTGTTCAGGTCAGATCATCCATTTTGTCCGCTAGCTTGATGTCCAGCGAGCTTAGCAAATCAATGCGTTCCTGATCGGACAGTTTCATTCTTGCTCGTCCACTTGCGCCCGTCTGAACGGGCCATAATCTGTCAGGATCTCGATCTCTTCTTCAACCGCCGTCCGTTCTGCCTCAAGATACTGCGCAATTGCATTGGCAAAACCGGGATCACCCACCCAATGCAGGCTATGGGTCTGCGTTGGAAGATAGCCGCGTGCCAATTTATGTTCGCCCTGCGCGCCGGCCTCTACCCGCGCCAGCCCCTGTTCAATTGCAATGTCGATGGCGCGATAATAACACAGTTCAAAATGCAGGCAGGGGTGATGTTCAATACAGCCCCAATAACGCCCATATAGTGTTTCGCGCCCGACAAAGTTCAGCGCGCCAGCAATCCACTGGCCATTGCGTTCCGCCAAAACCAGCACGATATCATCGCGCAT
>JAHRVZ010000349.1 GCA_019090405.1 Paracoccaceae bacterium | reverse complement strand
TTATGTGCGCTGCAAACCTGCGGAGATGACCCATGCCTGTCTTTCTTGATTCCGGATCAGCCGATTTCGAAACCGCATTTACCGCCCTGTTAAACGCCAAACGCGAAGACAGCCCGGATGTGGACGCCGTTGTCGCCGACATCATTGCTGACGTGCGTACGCGGGGTGATGCGGCAGTGATCGAATTGACGAACCGGTTCGATCGACTGCAGCTAACGCCAGAAACGCTGGCGTTTCGACCCGAGGAAATCGAGCAAGCGATTGACGAGGTGGGCGCCGAAGACCGCGCCGCACTGGAACTGGCCGCCGACCGCATTCACGCCTACCACACGCGCCAGATGCCCGACGACGCCAGCTGGACCGACGCTGCGGGTGCGACATTGGGCTGGCGCTGGACCGCCGTTTCGGCAGCCGGTCTTTATGTGCCCGGTGGGCTGGCGTCTTATCCGTCTTCCGTGCTGATGAACGCGATTCCCGCCAAAGTGGCCGGTGTCGGGCGATTGGCAATCACCGTGCCAACTCCGGACGGAGTGGTTAATCCACTGGTGCTGATGGCTGCACATCTTGCCGGAGTGGACGAAATTTACCGTATCGGCGGCGCGCAGGCAATTGCAGCCTTGGCTTATGGCACTGAAACAATACCGCCCGTGGACAAGATTACCGGCCCCGGCAACGCCTTTGTTGCGGCGGCAAAACGTCGGGTGTTTGGCAAAGTCGGAATCGACATGATCGCCGGGCCATCCGAAATTCTGGTGATTGCGGACAAAGACAATAACCCCGACTGGATCGCGCTGGACCTGCTAAGTCAGGCCGAACATGACGAAAGCGCGCAATCGCTGCTGATCACCGACGATGCCAATTTTGGACATGCAGTGGCGGCGGCTGTCGACAAACGCCTTGAAACACTGGAACGGCGCGCCATTGCCGGGGCCAGTTGGCGTGACAATGGTGCAGTCATTGTGGTGCGTGATCTGAACGAGGCCGCAGCACTGTCCAACCGTATTGCCCCGGAACATCTAGAGCTTTGCGTGGCCGATCCCACAGCCCTGTCACATAAAACCATTCACGCCGGAGCAATCTTTCTGGGCCAATGGACGCCCGAGGCGATTGGCGACTACGTCGGCGGCCCTAACCACGTTCTGCCCACGGCCCGATCTGCCCGCTTTTCGTCCGGGCTTAGTGTGATGGATTTTTTGAAGCGAACCACATTGGCGCAGATGACTCCGGCGGCATTGCGTGCTATCGGGCCTTCGGCGGAACGACTTGCAACGTCCGAAAGCCTTGAGGCGCACGGGCTTTCGGTTCGTGCCCGTTTGGATAATTTGAACAGGTAACACCCTTACTATGTCGCACATCGTAGATATCGTTTTGGATGATGCGGGATTACCGCCTCCGACACCTGAGATCGAACAAGAGCGCAAAGTCGCGATGTTTGATCTGCTGGAAGAAAACAGCTTTACGCTGCCCAAACGCGACGACCGCGTGGTGCCCGAGGGGCCATACACTCTCAATCTGGCGATCCGTGACAAGCGACTGGTTTTTGACGTGCAGACGACAGACAACCAAAAAGCAGCTGAATTTCATCTGTCGCTTGGCCCGTTCCGGCAGGTCGTCAAAGACTATTTCCAGATTTGCGAATCCTACTTTGACGCGGTGAAAACCCTGCCGCCCAGCCAGATCGAAACCATCGACATGGCCCGGCGTGGCATTCACAACGAAGGCAGCCGGGTGTTGCAGGAACGTCTTGATGGCAAAGCCGAGATTGACACCAAAACCGCGCGTCGGCTGTTTACGCTGATTTGCGTGCTGCATTTCGGGGGTTAATCGGTGTCCGAACTGCCGCAATCCATTTTATTCTGTTGTGACCACAATGCCGTGCGCTCGCCGATGGCTGAGGGGATTATGAAAAAGTTTTACGGCGCAGACACCTATGTGCAATCTGTCGGCGTTCACAATGATATGGAAATCGACGGCTTTGCCATAGCCGTATGCCAGGAAATGGGTGTTGGCCTGCTACGTCACAGATCCCGGTCGTTCGACGAAATGGAACAATGGGGCGATGATCTGAGTTCGTTCGACCTGGTGGTTGCACTGTCCCCTGCCAGTCAACGCCGGGCATTGGAGTTAACCAGATTCTTTCACCTTGAGGTCGAATACTGGCCGATACTGGACCCCACAGGACTAGGTGAAACACGCGAGGCAAAATTAGACAGTTACCGCCAATCCCGTGATCAGATCATTGCCAAACTGATTGATCATTGGGGCCAGCCGACCCAGCCCAAATAGCAACCGAATGTTGACAATTCCCACCCCTGTCAAAACGGCCAACCACTGCCTGACGATACGGCGCGCACATTTACCATAACTTTTCATTAGAATAATTCTAAAAACTATTTACAGCGTAACAATCATTCGCTAAAAAGCGCATGAGACAACAACCCAGCAAGCCAACGAACAAAGCCAGCTAGGCACGTTGCCTCAATCCCCCCCATATGCGGTAATCCTCACCAGACGCGACCACGTGGAATAAAAGCCAACTCAGCGATTCCAGTTAAGGCCAGAACCCGCCTTGGGAACTCGGGCGGAAACGCGCCGTTTTCTTGTAATAAACTCTTTCGTCTTACTTAAGCTGCGCCTATAACGCGATGGTCCTGCACCCAATGGAATCGCAGGTTTTTTGGCAGTTCTCAGCAGGATTACAGTTATATGGCGATGTTTAACTTTTTGGGCGGTATGTTCACCCAGGATATGGCCATTGATCTGGGTACAGCCAATACGCTGGTCTATGTCAAAGGTCGCGGCATCATCCTGTCCGAACCATCTGTGGTCGCCTATCACGTCAAAGATGGTGTCAAGAAAGTGCTTGCAGTCGGGGAAGATGCGAAACTGATGCTGGGCCGCACACCCGGTTCTATCGAGGCGATCCGCCCGATGCGCGAAGGTGTGATTGCCGATTTTGATACCGCCGAAGAGATGATCAAGCACTTTATCCGCAAGGTGCATAAGCGGTCGACATTTTCCAAACCCAAAATCATTGTTTGTGTACCGCATGG
>JAHRVZ010000348.1 GCA_019090405.1 Paracoccaceae bacterium | reverse complement strand
GGCCACGGGTGCTGGGTGCAGCGCATTCACAATCGTGTTCTCAGGAGCCGTAATCACAAACGGAGCCAATGACGCCGCGTTGTTAGGGATTCCCGGCGCAATGGCACATTTCAGGGCATAGCAGGCATAGGCTTTGGTATAGACCAGAGGTACATTGATACCCTTTTTGTCGGGCAAAGACGTGCCCGCAAAATCGCACAAGATACGGTCGGCCTGCACATCCAACTGCACTTTCAGCGTAATAGGCCGATCATACCCATCAATGGTCATTTCACCCGATGCCTTGGAACGTGGCAGTGCTGCGATACAGTCCAGCGTAGCCCGGCGCGAGTTTTCCAGAATGAACGCCGAGATTCCCTGCAAGTCGGGCAGATCAAATTCGTCCATCATGTCGATCAACCGACGATGTCCGATCTCATTGCATGTCGCCAAGGCATAAACATCACCAACAAGCTGATCAGGCTCGCGCACATTGCCGCGAATGATGCGGATTAGCGTGTCGTCAACCTTGCCCTGATCGACAAGTTTCATAATCGGGATGTACAGCCCCTCTTCATAGACCGAGGCCGCATCCGCCCCAAACCCACGCCCACCGATGTCGACAATATGCGCCGTGCAGGCAAAGAACCCAACCAATGCACCTTGGCGAAAAGACGGGGTGACAACGGTGATGTCGTGCAAATGACCGGTGCCCTCCCATGGGTCATTGGTGATGTACACGTCGCCGTCCGCAATGTTGTCGCGCCCGATGCGGCGGATGAAATGGGGCACAGCATCCGCCATCGCGTTGACGTGACCGGGCGTGCCGGTGACGGCCTGCGCCAGCATGCGACCCCTGACGTCATAAACCCCGGCTGACAAATCTCCGGCTTCGCGAACGGATGTGGAAAACGCAGTGCGCACCAAGGCCTGCGCCTGCTCTTCGACGACAGAAATCAGCCGGTTCCACATGACCTGATATGCAACGGTTGATGGGGTCATGTGCGCGCCTTCGTGATCTGAACGTCAATGCAGCCATCTGATTGCCGGATAGCACGGCAACTGCTTGGCAGAATTATGGTGGTTTCGGTTTCGGTAATGACTGCTGGTCCCTGAACCACATGGCCCGTGCCCAACACATTGCGATAGGTGAGGCTGGATGACACTGGTTTGCCCAAAGCCGCATCAAACACAGGTCGGGTTTCGGCACTGCTGACCGTTTCTCCTTTTTCGGCCAGTTCGATCGGCTCGACTGGTGGCACCAAAGTCGTAGCGTTCACCGCCCAGACGGTAATTTCTACGTCCATGCCGGTGACAACCCGACCAAACAGCGCCTGATAATCGGCCTCAAACAGCCGATGGAACGTGTCGGCATCCGGTGCTTTCGCCTGTTCTTCGCTCAGAACAACCGGAATTTCCCAGCCCTGACCCGTATAGCGCATATAGACTTTGAACTCGGGCACAATGTCGGCCTGCGCATCACAGGACCGCACAAATTGGGTGGCTTCGGTTTGCAATTCATCCATCAGGTCACGCACCACCGCGCCGTCAAAATCCGACAGGCGCATATAAATGCTGCGATTGGCCTCGAAACTGAACGGAGCGCGCAGAAACCCGATTGCCGACCCGACACCCGCGCCCGGCGGCACCAAAAACCGCGTCACACCCAGCTTTTCACATAATCGACCAGCGTGCAGAGGCGCGGCGCCTCCAAAAGCAATCATGGTATATTCCGCCAGATCCTCGCCGTTTTCCACGGCGTGAACCCGTGCGGCATTGGCCATGTTTTCATCCACCACTTCGACCAGACCAAATGCGGCTTCTTGCGCGTCCATACCCAGCGTTTCACCCAACACAGCCTGCAATGCGCGCGCAGCACTGGCTGTGTCGAGTTTGATCGTTCCACCAGCAAAATTATCTGCGTCCAACTTGCCCAGAACCAGATCGGCATCCGTCACCGCAGGGCGCGTGCCGCCGCGACCATAGCAAGCTGGTCCGGGTTCAGAGCCTGCCGATTCCGGCCCGACCCGAATTTGACGCATCGAATCCACATGCGCCAACGAACCACCGCCGGCTCCGATTTCAACCATGTCGATAACCGGGATCGAGATCGGCATGCCTGAGCCTTTTTTGAACCGATAGGCGCGGGCAACTTCGAATACGCGACTGGTTTTGGGGGTCTGGTTTTTGATCAGGCAAATCTTTGCAGTGGTGCCGCCCATGTCAAAGGACAGCACTTTGTCTAACCCATAACGCGCCGCGATATGGGCTGCAAAAACAGCTCCGCCAGCAGGCCCGGATTCAACCAGTCGCACGGGGAATTCGGCAGCGCTTTGCAGTGAAATAATGCCACCACCCGAATGCATCAGAAATATGGAACAATCCGCCCCGGCGTCCTGCAACCGACCCTTTAGGCGTCCCAGATAGCTTTTCATCAACGGCTTGATATAGGCGTTCGCCACCACAGTATTAAACCGTTCGTATTCACGCATCTGGGGCGAAACTTGGCTGGACAAAGATACCATCGCATCCGGCATTTTTTCGGCAATCACGTCGCGTACCATCTGTTCATGCGTGCCGTTCAGATAAGAATGAATCAGTCCCACAGCGATGCTGTCAAAACCAGCGATAGATATTTCATCAATCAGGTTTTCAACAGCCGCGCGATCAAGCGGTATCAAAACGTCTCCGGTTGCACTGATACGTTCGCGGACAACATAGCGATGCTGGCGCGGCAACAACGGGTCAGGCAATTTCAGGTTCAGATCATATTGCTCAAACCGGCTTTCGCTGCGCATTTCAATGACGTCGCGAAACCCCTGCGTCGTGATCAGTGCGGTTCGCGCGCCGCGCCGTTCAATCAGTGCATTGGTCGCCAATGTTGTACCGTGGATGATCTGGGTTATGTCAGATGTCGCAATTCCTGCTTGTTGGCAGACCTCTTGCATGCCCTGAATGATCGCGTCTTCGGGGGCCGCGTAGGTTGTTAAGACCTTGGTTGAAAACTGAGTTGGGCCAACTTCGACCACCACATCAGTAAAAGTTCCACCAATATCCACACCCATCTGAATTGAAGGTTTATCCATGTGGGGACCGAGCTCCGGGAAAAGTGCTGCACTCTTAAGCACGCTAGGACGAGACCGCTGGCCTCTGCAAATGGAATCGGTATCTCTGGTATAATTTCTTATACTTCCGTGCAGTTTGCATGCCGCGCAAACAACCGTTGCACTCAAATCAAAAACTTCTATGTTAGCGCTAGCAAAAATTGCTCATTAGCCACGGAATCCTCAAAATGTCGATCAACGCCACCCTGGAACGGGTCACTGAGCGAATTGTCAAACGCAGCGCAGCGACCCGCGAACCCTATCTTGACCGGATGCGCGCAGCCAAAGGCAAAGGCCCGAACCGTGCGCATCTTTCCTGTAGTGGGCAGGCCCACGCGTTTGCCGCTGCTGGTAAGGATCAGAACAGTCTGGCAACCACAAGCGCTGGCAATCTGGGCATAATTACCAGCTATAACGACATGTTGTCGGCCCATCAGCCGTTTGAAAGATACCCAGACCTGATCCGGGCCGCAGCGCGTGACTTTGGTGCAACCGCACAGGTCGCAGGTGGTGTTCCGGCCATGTGCGATGGTGTCACTCAGGGCGAAGCAGGCATGGAACTTAGCCTGTTTTCGCGTGATGTGATCGCCATGGCGACCGGCATCGCGCTAAGCCACAATGTCTTTGATGCGGTGGCCTATCTGGGCGTTTGCGACAAAATCGTCCCCGGACTGGTGATCGCCGCGCAAAGTTTTGGCCATTTGCCTGCCGTGTTTCTACCTGCCGGGCCAATGATCAGCGGGTTAGAAAACGAAGAAAAAGCCAAGGTTCGTCAACAGTTTGCGATTGGTGAGGTGGGGCGCGATGCCTTGATGGCCGCTGAAATGGCCGCCTATCACGGGCCGGGAACCTGCACGTTCTACGGCACAGCCAATACCAATCAGATGTTGATGGAGTTCATGGGCCTGCACCTGCCGGGGTCCAGTTTTGTGACACCAAATACCGATCTGCGCGACGCGCTGACCCGTCACGGCGCACAAACGGCGCTGTCGCTTAGCGCTTTGGGCGATACTTATACGCCGGTTTGCGATGTCTTGGATGAACGTGCCTATGTGAACGGAATCGTCGGGTTGAATGCCACAGGTGGATCAACCAATCTGCTGATCCATCTGGTGGCAATGGCCCGGGCCGGCGGCATCATTATCAACTGGAGCGATTTTTCCGAACTGTCAAAAGTAACACCTTTGATGGCCCGCGTTTATCCAAACGGTCTGGCGGATGTGAACCATTTTCATGCCGCTGGAGGGCTTGGCTATCTGATCGGTGAATTGCTTGAGGCCGGGTTGCTGCATCCTGACACCAACACGGTCGCCGGTCGTGGTTTGAAACACTATACCAACGAACCCAAACTAAAGGACGGTTCCGTCATTTGGAAACCCGGCACCCGAACCTCGCTGAACAACGCGATCCTGCGCCCGGTCTCAGAGCCGTTTCAACCGACTGGTGGCTTGATCCACCTTGAGGGCAATTTAGGCTCTGCTGTATTAAAAGTTTCTGCGGTCGCGCCCGAACATCATGTTGTTAAGGCTCCGGCGCGGGTGTTTGACGATCAACAGTCCGTCAAAGACGCTTTCAAAGCCGGTGAATTCACCGATGATACCATCGTTGTGGTCCGATTTCAGGGGCCCAAAGCCAACGGCATGCCGGAACTGCACAGCCTGACCCCTTTGCTGTCAATCCTGCAAGGGCGCGGCCACAAGGTGGCTTTGGTCACTGACGGGCGTATGTCGGGCGCATCGGGGAAGGTCCCGGCCGCGATCCAGCTTTGCCCCGAGGCGCTGGACGGCGGGCCAATTTCACGCATACGGGACGGCGATATCATTCGTCTGGATGCCAACACCGGAACACTGGAAATTTGCGGCGCTGACATCAGCGATCGCGCCGCTGCCACCGTCGACCTATCTGGTAACGCCGCTGGAACTGGTCGGGAATTGTTCGACATATTCAGGCGCACCACCTGTTCAGCCGATGCCGGCGCCACCATATTCGGAGAGTAAACCAATGTCCCTGACCCCACAAAATGCAAGCGCGCGTGCCCGTGAAATCTGTGACCTTGCGCCGATCAT
>JAHRVZ010000347.1 GCA_019090405.1 Paracoccaceae bacterium | reverse complement strand
GAGGCCAGCAACAGCGCCCTCTGCGCATCGCGACCTTCGGCCTTGGCATCCAGCAGATCGCTTTGCACCCGATCCAGCGCCGCCTGCACATCTGCCGGGTCGATTTTTACCAGCAGGTCACCTGCGGCGACCACTCCGCCCTCTTCAAAGTGATCTGATAGCATCAAAACACGACCACCCGCAGGTGTGCGCAATTCCAGTGTGCGCCGACTTTGCACCTGCCCAAAGGCCTGCAACACCGGGTTCAGCGTTTCAGGTCTGGCCCGCACCACATTGACCGCAAATTCACGCTCGCGCGCCTGCGGCGGCTTTGTTTCGTCGCTCATGCGGGTTTGTATTGCTGATCCGATGATCTGCACGGCGTATAAAACCAGCGCCAGCGTGACTGACGCCAGAAAAACCCCAACCAGACTTTGCCGTAGAAAACGCATACGTTATGACTTTCTTTGCCGCATTGACGCAGCCCGTTCTTATTCTAGCGACTTCACAAAAAAACGCCAAGGCACAAGGGTGTTACGGGGCTTCGGGCTATTTCCGTCGCTGATGTTCATCCAATCTAGGCATTATTTCTACAAAATTGCAGGGGTTATGGCGATAATCCAGTTGTTTCAACAAGATACCATCCCACGCATCTTTGCACGCACCGGGGCTTCCGGGCAGCGCAAACAAATACGTTCCACCTGCAACCCCGCCAGTTGCGCGTGACTGCACCGCAGATGTGCCGATCTTTTCCAGCGAAATCATGGTGAACACGGTGCCAAATGCTTCGATTTCTTTTTCATAGACATCCCGATGCGCTTCGACTGTGACATCGCGCCCGGTCAACCCGGTGCCGCCCGTGGACAGGATCACATCAATGGCAGGATCAGCGATCCACTTGCGCAACTGCGCGGCAATTTCTGCTCTTTCGTCGTGCAACATGGTCCGGTCCGCCAATATGTGACCTGCGGCTGTCAGCCGGTCCACCAGAACCTGCCCGGATTTATCTTGCTCTACCGAACGCGTATCCGAGACCGTCAGAACCGCAATTTTGACCGGAATAAATTCGCGTGTGTTCCCCATAACTCAAGTCCTTTCCAGCAGTCGATCAATTCGTGGCAATCCGGTCAGGCGACGCCCCGCAGGAAGACCGGATCAATCATTTGTCCACCTCAAACCAATTTATAAACGGTCCAAGATTATGTACGTTGGTGTCGCCAATCTGTCCATGAGTCCCCCATGAATCGTGGATATGCCCACAGATCGCCAAACCCGGCTGGATACGTTCAATGGCCGAATGAATCGCCAAAGACCCCACCGATTGCCCGGTTGAGGTAAGATCAGCCACCCCCTTGGGCGGTGAATGCAGGATCAGAATATCGGTCGATTCGCAGACCTTTAGCTGTGCCTCTGCCTGATCTTCGGTCAGATCACACGACCACGCCCCAAACGGTGTTGTTGGTACACCGTAGCCCAGCCCAAACAGGCGCAGATTGTTCACGGTTGTGCCGGTGCCATGCAAAACCTCAACATGCGCAGGTGCGGCCGCGCGCAATTCGTCAAAGTTCTCAGCATTTCCCGGAACGGTTACAAACGGGACAGATATCCCCGACAAAAGCGTCATCGCCTCGTCCAACCCCTGACGCATGTTGCAGAAATCCCCTGCCCCGATCACCAGATCGGCATCAGCACTGGCCGCAACTAAAGCAGCCGCATGTTTGGATGATCCGTGCAGGTCCGAAAACGCCAGTACTTTCATGATATTAGCTTTGCCCTGAGGTCCAGAAGGTCAGCCCATGCTTCGCGCTTTGCAGATGGGGTTCGTAGCAAATAGGCCGGATGGAACATTGGTAATACCGGCAGGCCGAACGCCTGTTCCCATTTGCCGCGCATCCGGGTGATGCCCTTTTTGCCCAGCACTGACAGGCACGAAATATTGCCCATGCAGATGATGAATTCTGGTTTTGCCAGTGCCACGTGCCGCTCAAGAAATGGGAACATCATGGCGATTTCTTGAGAATGCGGGTCACGGTCCTGTGGCGGGCGCCACGGCAAGACATTGGTGATATAGACGTTCTTGGAGCGGTCCAGTTCAATCGCCGCCAGCATCCGGTCAAGCAATTGACCGGCCGGCCCGACAAAGGGGCGGCCTTGGCGGTCCTCATCGCGCCCCGGAGCCTCGCCAATGATCATCACCCGTGCACCCGGCACACCATCTGCAAATACCAGTTTACGCGCACCTTTTTTCAATTCGCACAGATCAAACGCGCCCAGCGATTGTTTTAGGGCATCCAGAGAGTCTGCCGCCTGTGCCGCTGATTTGGCCACTTGTACCGGGTCCAGTTGTGGCGTTGGTTCGGCCTGTGCTACGGCTGCGGGGGCAACTGATTTGCGTTTCGCGGGTCCGGCTTCGGGTAGGGCATAGCGGTCAATCGGCACGTCAGCGATTGCCTCGGTCACGCCCAGTTCGATCTGCCATTCCAGCAGCGCGCGGTCCAAGTAAAAGTCTGATGCCGATTCCATAGCACTACATTAGCCCCGCCAGCCGGTGCAGAAAACCGCAATCGCACCCACGCAACATTCATTTTGCGACATTGCCCCCAACCCAAGGCTTACCTATAAGCATCAAAACGCAAGTCGGAGTGCCCATGACCTTTGACCATCGCCACCTTCTGGGGATTGAACAGCTTCACCCCAGCGATATCACCACCATCCTTGATCTCGCCGACAGCTATGTGACGCTGAACCGAAAGGCGAACAAACATTCTGATGTGTTGTCTGGCCTGACCCAGATCAACATGTTCTTTGAAAACTCCACCCGCACTCAGGCCAGTTTCGAACTGGCCGGCAAACGTCTTGGGGCGGATGTGATGAACATGGCCATGCAGGCCAGTTCGATCAAAAAGGGCGAGACCCTGATTGATACCGCCATGACGCTGAACGCCATGCACCCCGATCTGCTGGTGGTGCGCCATCCGCAATCCGGAGCTGTTGATCTGCTTGCCCAAAAGGTCAACTGCGCAGTGTTGAACGCAGGCGACGGTCGCCACGAACACCCGACTCAGGCCTTGCTGGACGCTTTGACCATCCGGCGCTCAAAGGGGCGGCTGCACCGTCTGAGCGTGGCAATTTGCGGGGATATCGCCCATAGTCGCGTTGCCCGTTCAAACATCATGTTGCTGAACAAAATGGAAAGCCGGATCAAACTGATCGGCCCTCCGACCTTGATGCCCGCAGGCATCG
>JAHRVZ010000346.1 GCA_019090405.1 Paracoccaceae bacterium | reverse complement strand
TGCGGGTGGTATTTACCCATGGTTTCAGCAACCGGACGAGACGATTTCCGGTAAGGTTTGTCGTGGGTATTGTTGGTGTCATACATCGCATAAAGAATGCGCCGATGCACCGGTTTCAGACCGTCGCGCAAGTCAGGAATGGCGCGGCTGACGATGACCGACATGGCGTAATCCAGATAGGATGTGCGCATTTCGGATTCGATGGCAATCGAAGGACCATCATATACATACCGCTCAGGCGGTGTTTCGTCATTGTTTTCAGGTGTTTCCGGCGTGTCGTTCACGTTGATGACCACTTTTCTGCAAGGCTATATATTGTGGGATCACCTTACCTCATAGGGCATATAATGTGCAATGCCCCCATGTGTTTTACCGTTCATGAGAGTAGTCTTTTCTGGTGCGTTCACAGCGGCCTAACCAGCCCGCAATATCTGGTGCAAGAACTGGCACGAATGCTTTTCTGCTTATGAGGCCGAACAACTCGCCCCGCCCAAAACGCAGAACTTGGCGCAGTGGCGGTGGTTCAGATACACCTCTTGTTCCGCTTCGGCGAGGGTTTCGCCCAACTCGAATTCAGAGGAATAGGGCAGCAACGTACAGGCCAGAACCACCGGCTTTGCAGCGCCTTTGCGTTTCACCACCATGCGAGAGGACGCGCACATGACATCGTTGGGGGATTTGTTCAAAACTCCCCAGCAAGCCTTTGTGATTTCCGGCACATCCACCGATTCATCCATTTCAGGAAACAGTACCGTCATTGCCGTGTTATCCGGATCAATGTCAAACCCATGTTCCGCAAAAAACGCGCCATAGCCTTTGCGGCTGGCGTCTTCGTTTTCATGCCATTCGATGCGCCCGGCAATCGCCATTTTCACACCCGTATCACGCAGCCATTTCATGCCCTCAAGGGTTTTGTCAAAGCTGCCCTTGCCTCGTTCACGATCATGCAGTTCGGGCAAATAGTGATCGACCGACACGCGCACTGTTAACAGGTCGCCAAATTCGACATTCAGTCTGGCCAGTTCGGCACGAACCGGTTTGCGCATCATCGGGCGCATGGCATTGGTTAATATCAACACCTTATAGCCACGTTCCAATGCGTCGCGGGTCATTGCCAGCATGTCGGGATTCATGAAAGGCTCGCCACCCGTAAAACCGATTTCCTTTATCGGCCAATCCTGTGTTTTGATCTGATCAAGATAGCCCGCCACTTCTGCCGCGGAAATATACACCAGCGCATCATTTGAGGGGCTGCTATTGATATAGCAATTCAAACACTCGATATTGCACAATGTACCAGTATTAAACCAAAGTGTTTCGGGGTTTTGCAGCGCTACGGATGCCCTTTCCTGACCATCCGCAGTCAAAAACTGATCGCGGAATTTGCCGAATTCGGCAGTTGTGTGAAGGTCATCTTTCATTGCGCATTTCCAGCAAATGGTGTGTAAATATTGCTTAGCCTACTATTGCTCTTGGGTTAACGGTAACGCGGCGGCCTGACGCAGTTGTGAACTGACGCGAGAATAACGGTAAGTTTGCGTTGAGATAGCGCTAACATTATATTAGTGGATGAATCATTGATCCCAAGAAGGCCCGCGGCGACCCAGGCATGAACCAAGAAATGGCCGGTCTTTGGACCGACGATGGTATTGGGATAGGTTTTGATACAAGGACGGCAAAGAATATGGTTTCACGTGTAATTCCGGTTGACCCGTTTGACCTGATAATTTTTGGTGGGACTGGTGATCTGGCCCGCCGAAAAATCCTGCCGGCGTTGTTTCGACGCTATTGTTCGGGGCAAATGCCTGCTGAGGCGCGTATCATCGGTGCCGCGCGTGCCGAGCACAGCACCGCAGGCTATCGCGAATTTGTAGCCGAAGCGATAACTGAGTTTTCTGATGGGCGATCCTGCGACGACGGCACACTTGATGAATTTCTGACCTGCATTGATTATGTCCAGATTGATGCGCGCGGCGAAGGCGGCTGGTCGGAATTGGTGAATAAACTAACACAGGACCGGGCCCGCGCGTTTTATTTCTCGGTTGGTCCGGGCTTGTTTGGTGATCTGGCAGAACGGATTCGCACGCATGGACTGGCGACAGACAATTCGCGCATTGTGGTGGAAAAACCCTTTGGCCATGACCTTGAAACAGCCAGATCGCTGAACGCAACGCTGGCGGCACATTTCAAGGAAAGTCAGATCTACCGGATTGACCATTATCTGGGTAAGGAAACCGTGCAAAACCTGATGGCGGTCCGATTTGGCAATGTCCTGTTTGAGCCACTTTGGAACTCACAATATGTCGATCACATCCAGATTACCGTTGCCGAAACCGTAGGGGTTGGTGGCCGGGGTGACTATTATGACAGTTCGGGTGCGATGCGCGACATGGTTCAGAACCACCTGATGCAGCTGTTGTGTCTGATTGCAATGGAACCGCCTGCGAAATTTGATCCTGACGCCGTGCGTGACGAAAAACTTAAAGTCATCCGCGCGCTGGAACCTGTATTGCCCTACCATATTGTCCGAGGCCAATATGACGCGCAGCAGGGCGATACAGACGCCCACCCCAGTTACCGCGAGGCCGTAGATAATCCGCGCAGCACCACCGAAAGCTATGTTGCATTGAAAATGGAGATCAGCAATTGGCGCTGGTCCGGAACGCCATTCTATCTGCGGACCGGAAAACGGCTGGCGGCGCAATCGTCGGTGATCAATGTTGTGTTCAAAGAGGCACCTCATTCGATATTCGGACCTGATGCGGGGCGTCATGCCAATGTGCTGACGATCAGATTACAACCAAACGACGGCATCACCTTGCGCGTGACCATCAAAGAACCCGGTCCCGGTGGGATGCGGCTAGTAGATGTGCCTTTGGACATGACATTTGCCGACGCCCTTGGTCCGGAAGGCGAATATCCACCCGACGCATATGAGCGGTTGATAATGGATGTGATGCGAGGCGATCAGACCTTGTTCATGCGTGGTGACGAAGTCGAAGCCGCATGGGCCTGGACCGATCCGATCATTGAAGGCTGGGAAACACGCGGCGAAGTTCCTAAACCATACGCAAGCGGCAGCGCTGGCCCTGACGAAGCAAACTTGCTGTTGTCTCGTGATAAACGCAAATGGAAGGGAATAAATCCATGAAATTTCTGGAATACCCTGACCGGGATATGCTGGCTATTGATTTGGCCAATTTACTGGCCGGCGAGATCAAAGCCT
>JAHRVZ010000345.1 GCA_019090405.1 Paracoccaceae bacterium | reverse complement strand
TGGCCAAATCCGGTAGCAGCTGTCTAGAGCGCAGTGTTGGCGATTATATGACACGAAAGCTGGTCACCTGTACCCCCCAAAACAGCAGCGAAGATGTGTTGCAGCAGATGACTGATGGTCGGTTCCGGCACATGCCGGTCATAGAAGACGGCGTTATGGTCGGTCTGATTTCGATCGGTGATGTGGTCAAAGCACAGCTGTCGCAACTGGCGATGGAAAAAGATGCGCTTGAAGGGATGATCATGGGGCACTAGCCTCGGTCAAATCTTGTCCTAAATACACTTGTACCCTCAAATTTTTAAGTGTTAGCGCCAACTGGTGCCGCTCCCCCCTTGCAATGTTTTGCGCAATGTTGTTTGCAGACGCAGCCATATATCAACAAAGGAGGCTGCCATGCGTGTAGCTTTGTATCCGGGCACATTTGACCCCGTCACTTTGGGTCATACCGACATCATCCGACGCGCCGCGATGCTGGTGGATAAGTTGGTTATTGGTGTTGCGATCAATGGCGACAAGGGACCAATGTTCTCGCTTGAAGAACGTGTGGCGATGGTCGAAACGGAATGCGTCCAGCTTGGCAAGGAAACCGGCACACAGATCGTGGTACATCCATTTGAGAACCTTTTGATTGATTGCGCTCATGATGTCGGAGCGCAACTTATTGTAAGGGGGCTTCGGGCGGTCGCTGATTTTGAGTATGAGTTTCAGATGGTTGGAATGAACCGGGCGCTGGATGACAGCGTCGAGACCGTATTTTTGATGGCCGATGCCAAGCGTCAGGCGATTGCCAGCAAACTGGTCAAGGAAATTGTCCGGCTGGGTGGTGATGTATCGAAATTTGTTCCTGAACCGGTGAACCGAGCACTTATTGCGCGGGTCGCAAGCAAGACCTAGAAATCGGGATTGATCCAGCAGAGCGTGCGTTCCGCACGCACGACATTTTATTGTTTGGGGGCTGTCTGAACACCTGTCAAAATCTTGCTGTCTTAGCGCCAGAAGGCGAGCCATTCGATCAGTTCGAATAGTTTTTTGCCTAGAAATACCAAGTTCTGAGTGCCATAAAACAGCACATCCACGGCAAGTAGCACCAAAAGTAACAGGCCAAGACCCAGGGCAATCTTGTTGGTCATTAAAGGGGCATTCCACGGCTGTTCATAGCCACCAGATATGCCTTACCTATGATCGGTTCGCAAGAGCGGGTCAGTTGTTCAGACGGCCCATTGTCACCGCGACATCTGCCATACGCACCGAAAAACCCCATTCATTGTCATACCAAGCCAGAACCCGGACCATCCGGTCGCCAATCACGCGAGTCTGGTCAGGTGCAAATATTGAACTTTCCTGTGTGTGATTGAAGTCGATCGAAACCTTAGGCTCTGGGTCATAGGACATAACATGGCCCATATGCCCCTGAACGGCCTCGGCGACGACGGCATTTATTTCTTCTTTGGTCACATTCCGCTTGGCGCGGAATGTCAGGTCAACGGCTGAGACATTTGGTGTCGGCACCCGCATGGCAGACCCATCCAGACGACCTTTGAGGTTTGGCAGCACGTCGCCAAGGGCTTTGGCAGCACCAGTGCTGGTGGGAATGATTGCCATGGCAGCAGCGCGCGCGCGATACAGATCATCGTGGCGGCGATCCAGTGTCGGTTGATCGCCGGTATAAGAATGGATCGTGGTCATCAGGCCGTGTTCAATGCCAATGGCATCGTCCAGCACCTTGGCCAACGGGGCAAGGCAATTTGTGGTACATGACCCGTTTGACACCATCCGGTCGTCCAGGGTCAGTTCATTGTCATTGACGCCAAAGACGATGGTTTTATCGACGTTTTTAGCCGGAGCAGAGATCAATACCGATGCGGCACCCTGATCCATATGCACCTTGGCTTTGGCACCATCATTGTATTGGCCGGTACATTCCAGAACCACGTCACAGCCAGACCAGTCCAGTTCAGCCGGGTTATAGGTCGAGAACATTTCAATCGGGCCGCGTCCCAGATCCAGTGTGTTTTCGTCAACGCGGATTTCGTTGCCAAAGCGGCCATGAACGCTGTCATATCTTAAAAGATGTGCAGCTGTTTCAAGCGGCCCGGTGGCGTTGCCTTTGATGACCTTAATGTCGTTGCGCCCACTGGCTGCGATATGGGATAGCGTACAACGGCCAATCCGGCCAAATCCGTTGATCCCTACATTGATCGACATTACTACGACTCCGATGTGCTGTGGCGTTGGGGACGATATAGCCGGGGAGTTTGATTCCCTAAAGGGCAAAAGTGACGTAATTACTGCTTGTTAGCGCAAACCTGAGTTGATTGCGCTAACGCTTGCGGTGATCGGATGTTCAGATAGGGTGTTCTAGGAGCAGGCAAATAATGATGGGTGTGGCATGAGTGGTCTATTAGCGTTGTTGGATGATGTGGCAGCGATTGCCAAGATCGCGGCGACATCGGTGGATGATGTGGCGGCACAGGCCGTCAAGGCGGGGGCCAAGGCGGCGGGGGCGGTGATTGACGACGCAGCAGTGACGCCGAAATATGTGCATGGGTTTGCGGCTGAACGGGAATTGCCAATCATCTGGAAGATCGCAAAAGGGTCGATTCGCAACAAGCTGTTGTATTTACTGCCGGTGGGTCTGTTGCTGGCGAATTTTGCGCCTTGGTTGATATCTCCATTGTTGATGCTGGGCGGGGCGTATTTATGTTTTGAGGGGGCGGAAAAGATAGCGCATCTCTTTTTGCCTCATGCAGCATCAAGAGAGGTGGAATTGACTGGCAACCCGGCCCATCTGGAAGAACAAAAGGCCGCAGGCGCGATCAAAACCGACTTTATCCTGTCGGCCGAGATCATGACGATTGCGTTGGCTGCGATACCGGACACCAATATCTGGATGGAGGCCGCGACGCTGGCACTTGTTGGCATCGGGATCACAGTTGCCGTTTACGGCAGTGTTGCGCTGATCGTTAAGGCGGATGATGTTGGGCTTTATACAGCACAAAACGCCCGTTTTACGCTGACTCGCCGAATGGGTCGCGCTGTTGTGCGCGGGATGCCAAAGTTCATGGTGTTGTTGCTGATCATAGGGACCGCAGCAATGTTGTGGGTTGGTGGCTCTATTGTTCTGCACGGGATGAAAGAGTTGGGCTTTGGCTGGCTAAGCCATCATATCCATGATTGGGCCGGATTGGTGGCGCATATGGTGCCGGCCAATCTTCAGGCCGCGACCGAGTGGACGGTTACGGCGGCATTGGACGGTGTATTTGGCGTGGTGTTGGGAATGGTGCTGATCCCGATTGTGACTTACGCCATAACACCGGTCTGGGAAAGGCTAGGCGCGGCGCTAAAAAGAAAAGACCGCCCGGTCAAGTAAACCAGGCGGTCTTTTGGAATGTGGCCCCGTTTTCTTTAAAAGAAAACGACCCGGAAAATTTGAAATTTTCCGCAGCGTATTTTCCGCTGTGTTCGGGGGTTAGTCGCCCAACAGGTCTTTGGCCATGGCCACAGTAGCACCCGCGGTTATGCCGAACTTTTCATATAGTTCTTCTGCCGGGGCAGAAGCGCCAAAGCTGGTCATTCCGATGAATCCGGCCTTTTTGTGACGCGCGCGTTCGCCCAGCAACCACTGATCCCAACCTTGACGGACAGCAGCCTCGATGCCGATGCGCACAGCACCTGCGGGCAGGACTTTGCGGCGATAGGTCTCGTCCTGTTCGGCAAACAGCTCCATGCAGGGCATGGATACAACGCGGGTGCCGATGCCTTCGGCCTCAAGCGTTGCCCGGGCTTCCATCGCGATGGACACTTCAGAGCCGGTGGCGATCAGGATAACCTGACGTTTGCTGGTGGCGTCGGCCAGGACATAAGCGCCCTGTGCTGTCAGATTACGGGTCTTATGTTCGGTACGCTGAGTTGGCAGTCCCTGACGGGTCAGCGCCATCACTGATGGCGTTGATTTGGATGTCAGCGCAATTTCCCAGCTTTCGGCAGTTTCGACGCCGTCTGCGGGGCGGAACACATAGGTGTTGGGTGTCGCGCGTGAGATGGCCAGATGTTCAACCGGCTGATGGGTCGGGCCGTCTTCGCCCAGACCGATACTGTCATGGGTCATCACAAACACGGTTGGAATTTTCATCAATGCCGCCAACCGCATAGCTGGCCGCGCATAGTCGGTGAAACACATGAATGTGCCACCATAGGCGCGGATACCACCATGCAGCACCATGCCGTTCATCGCAGCGGCCATGCCCAGTTCACGGATGCCGTAATACACATAACGACCGCCACGATTTTCGGGCATGAAAATACCCAGATCATCGGTGCGGGTGTTGTTGGATCCGGTCAGATCAGCCGACCCGCCAACGGTTTCGCCCATAACAGGGTTAACCACACCAAGCACCAGTTCCGAGCTTTTGCGGGTGGCGTGTTTCGGCGCATCTTCGGACAGTTGTTTCTTGAGCGCCCGGATCGCACCTGACAATCGCTTAGGTGCGTCAAGCGCGTAGGCGCGGTTGAATTCGGCCTGTTTACGCTCTGAGATCGACGCGAAACGGGTTTCCCATTCGCTGCGGTCCTGAGCGCCACGCGCGCCAATGGTTTCCCAGCCGGATTTGATCTCGGCGGGCACCTCAAAGGGGGCACTGGTCCAGCCATAGGCGGCCTTGGTGTCGGCAATCAGCTGTGGATCGGTCAACGCACCGTGACCTTTTGATGTGTCCTGCGCGGATGATCCCAGTGCGATATGGGTTTTGCAGGCGATCATCGTAGGTTTTTTGCCCCGGTTGGATTGGGACAACGCCTCGTCGATTGCCACCGGATCATGGCCATCAATTTCAATGACCCTCCAGCCGGCAGCGCGGAACCGCAAGACCTGATCGGTGCGGTCCGAAATATCGACGGTGCCGTCGATGGTGATGTTGTTGTTGTCCCAAAGCACGGTCAGTTTGCTAAGTTCATGGCGACCGGCCAATGCGATGGCTTCGTGGCTGATGCCTTCCATCAGGCAGCCGTCGCCGGCAATCACATAGGTGCTGTGATCGACGACCTTTTTGCCATAACGCGCGCGTTGGATTTCTTCGGCCATGGCAAAACCTACGGCGTTGGCAATGCCCTGACCCAACGGGCCAGTGGTGGTTTCAATGCCTGCCGCGTGGCCAAATTCAGGATGGCCCGCCGTGATCGCACCCCATTGGCGAAAGTTTTTGATCTGTTCGATCGTCATGTCGGCATAGCCGGTCAGATGCAGCAGCGAATACAGCAGCATCGACCCGTGCCCAGCGGACAGAATGAACCGGTCGCGATCTGGCCAGTTTGGTGCCGAGGCATCAAATTTCAGGTGTTTCTCAAAGAGCACCGTGGCGACATCGGCCATGCCCATTGGCATCCCTGAATGGCCCGAGTTGGCGGCGTGAATGGCGTCAAGCGTCAGCGCACGAATGGCCGATGCTTTGGCCCAGTGGTCAGGGTTGGCGTTGCGCAATGCAGTAAGGTCCACGGCATGTATCCTTTGACGGTTGGGGTCAGTTCAGACGCTCAATATCAGTCGCACATCAAAGATCAAGCCATTGCCAGGGCGTACTTTGGCTATCACATCAGGACCGGTGTCCAAGTGCTTGAAACCAAAGGAGGGGAATTTTACGCCCGACCGGTATAGTCTATAGTGAGAGTAACCAAATACTGATTCGCACAAAAGCGGACAGGAACAGAGCCACAGGCAGGGTAACCCGATGAGGAAAGGTGAGGCATGAGCCAGATTGACGAATTACAGGGTCGGCTGACAGCCGCGATTGAGCGGATTGGTACAGGCATGGAAACGCTGGCAAACACCGCCGCGCAATCCACCAAGGCAGACCCGGATGTTGTGACCGCGCTGGAAGAGGAAAAGCTGGCCAATGCACAGCTTGAAGAACGGCTAAAGTCGATTCACAGCAAACATGACAAGGAAATCGAGGCGCTAAAGGCCGAACTGGCCAATTCATCCGTGTCACAAAAACTGCGTTCGGATCTGGCGACTCAAAGCGAGGCAATGGCGCGGCTGGACATGGATGTGCAGCGCTTGCGCCAGTCCAACGACCAATTGCGCGAAAGCAATGCGTCCCTGCGCGGTGCCAATGAACAAGGCGTTGGTGAACCCAACCTGATCAACAAGGCGATGCTGGCCGAACTTGAAGGCCTGCGCGCCGCGCGTGCGACCGACACCGCCGAGGCCAGCGCCATTCTCAGCAAACTTGAGCCATTATTGGCCGGTGCTGCCAATCTGACCGAAGGAGAGGACGTGTAATGCCCGAAGTAACTATAAAAATCGGCGGACGTGGTTTTGATGTTTCCTGTCAGGAGGGCGAAGAAAGCTATCTGCACGCCGCCGCCAAGATGCTGGACGATGAATCACAAGTGTTATCTGACCAGATCGGCCGGATGCCCGAGGCGCGGATGCTGTTGATGTCGGGCCTGTTGCTGGCGGATAAAACTGCTGCTGTTGAGGATAAGATCAAAGAGGTCGAGGCGACATTGGCCGAACGCGAGGCCGAGCTTGCGCAGTTGCGCAGCGCACCAGCGCCGGAACCTCAGAGGATCGAGGTGCCTGTCGTGCCTGATGTGGTAACCGAAACGCTTGCCGAACTGGCCGCAAGGGCCGAGGCGATGGCTGCCGAGATTGAGGAAAAAGTTGCGGGCTAAGGGGCTGTGGCACAGGCTGTTTTTGTTGGGTGGGGCTTGGATCAAAAATATCTAGTGCTGTTAATGGGGTGATCGAAATTCAACCTGCGTCAACGACGCAAGTTCTTAAGCAAAATTTGACACATTGGGTTTATTGCTTTTTCTAATCCAAAGTCGCGTTGTTTTGTAAATCTGTCAGAACACTCATCGCCTTGTCGCACAGTCTAACGGGTACAAAAACATGGTCGTGATGAAATCCGGCGACCATATTGCAGGGGATCGCGTTTTCGGCCAGCGCGGTTGATACCGCTGCCGTCAAACCCACACCCGCGAGCGACGAATACACAGTCAGAGTGATGCAGCGCATTGGATGGTCAGAGCTTTGTCCTTGAAGTTCTGCAGATGCCAAGGGAACCAGCAGCGACAACCCTTCGGTTTCTTTGAATGTTGCAATTGCATCGGCGGACAATTGTTTGCCAAGATTGTCATCATCGGTCGAGACAAATATAAAAATGTCGGGGTGCAATTCGGGGGTCATACCCGAGATCATGTCAAATGCTGTATGTGCAATATCGGGCATCGGTGTGGTCTCTCAATAGTAGAGTAACCACACTGCGCTGTTTTCTTAAAGCGTTTCTCGTTCAATTTGGATCAAAATTGAATGGGAAACGCGCGAAACACATAAGTGGCGTGGGCGTTTCCCGATGTATCCTGATTCAGATACAACGCGAAACGC
>JAHRVZ010000344.1 GCA_019090405.1 Paracoccaceae bacterium | reverse complement strand
CCCTTTGCCCCGGCTCTGCCCTATAGAACCGCCTGACATACCACGAACGGAGAGCAGACATGGCCGGCCACTCAAAATGGGCAAATATTCAGCATCGCAAAGGGCGTCAGGACGCGGTGCGATCCAAACTGTTTTCCAAGCTGTCAAAAGAGATCACCGTGGCTGCCAAGATGGGCGACCCGGACCCCGATAATAACCCACGTCTGCGCATGGCGATCAAAGAAGGCAAAAGCCAGTCGCTGCCCAAAGACGTGATCGACCGCGCTATCAAGAAAAGCCAGGTTGGCGAAGGTGATGAATACGAAGAAATCCGTTACGAAGGCTATGGTCCAAATGGCGTTGCCGTGATCGTCGAGGCAATGACCGACAACCGTAACCGCACCGCCAGTTCCGTGCGTTCGACCTTTACCAAGAACGGCGGCAATCTGGGCGAAACCGGCAGCGTCGGATTCATGTTCGACCGCAAGGGCGAAGTCAGCTATCCGGCGTCTGTTGGCGATGCTGATACCGTCATGGAGGCCGCGATCGAGGCGGGTGCCGAGGACGTGGAAAGCACCGAGGATGGCCATGTCATCTGGTGCGCTGATAGTGACCTGAACGACGTATCAACCGCGCTTGAGTCCGCGTTGGGTGAAAGCGAAAGCACCAAACTGGTGTGGAAACCGACAATTTCGACAGACATGGATCTGGTTGGTATGCAAAAGCTGATGAAGCTGATTGACGCTTTGGAAGACGATGACGACATCCAGCGAGTCACCTCGAATTTCGAAGCCTCTGACGAAGTGATGGATCAACTTTAGGACAGCGTGGCGTGGGTGAAAACCCAAGCGCCAGATTTCCATAATCCTCATGCGGGGATATCGCTGGTTTGGTGCTGCGACTGTGAATGACGATAATGGGCTGAGCCATATCAGTTCATTCCCATCAGTTGCTGCCCTCGACCTTATCAATCAAGTCGTAACTTAATGGCGGATCGGCGCAAATTCCGGGTCCGCATTCTAACAGCGTCGATACGGCATTCACGATCACAAGAGCGAACATCAGCAGGAATGCCGATTTGGCCAACACATTGCCCCCGAAACGCGGCTCTGTTTCCGCAGGCTCATTGGCTTTGTACTGGCCTTCGGACAATAACATGATTGATGTCCCCAGAATAACCAGAAAAAACGCAATACCGGCCCATGTATAGTAATGCAGCCCAAGCACGGGCGAGCCGTAATGTCCGGTGCCCGGCACGATGTGCAGCAATATCTGACGCACAGACACGCTTATCCCGAAAATCGCGGCAAGCAACATCAACGCATAGTTTCGTGGTCTCGCGCCATACAACAGGTTAAGCCCCAGCCCAAACCCGACCGCAACAAATCCGACCCGCTGTAGCAGGCACAACGGACAAGGCAGTTCATAAAGCGCCAACTGATAGTAAAGTGCCAGGATCAGCACCAGACAAATTGCCAGCATGCCAAGCGCATTCAATGTCCGTGAGGTTTGGGCTGTCAGCGTCATGGATTAACCCTCAAAGTTGAATTGTCAGAGCTGTTGTCGCATGAAATTTCAGCCAGTAAACACTCATCAATAGAGTGACGCCAAACACGGCATAGGCGACCGTCACACGGTTGTACCAAGCCAGCGCCATCGCACATGCAAACAACACAAATAATAATGCAATCATCTTGCCAAGTCTCCATTGCGGCGCCACATCTGGGCGTGACTTTCACACTGGCAGCGATAAATCCATCTGACAAGCATTGAGCCGCAATTGACATAGGCCCGGTTGATGTAGCCCCACGAAGTGGATTATTCCAAAAACGTCGAAATATCTTCCAGCGGTTTTTTCACTTTTGCCACGCCGGGTACCTTGGCGTCCTCTGCTGCGTGTCCCACAGCTATGATCATCGTTGGTTTTTCTGAACTGGGTCTGCCCAAAGCGTTGTTCAGAAATTTCATAGGGTTAGGCGTGTGGGTCAGTGTCACCAGCCCGGCGTGATGCAGGGCGGCCAGCAAAAATCCTGTGGCGATGTTGACGCTTTCGGGGACGTAGTAATTTTTGTACCGGGTGCCGTCGTCAAATTCGCCCCAGCGCTGGGCGAACACGATGATCAACCACGGTGCAATCGTCAGATGGGGTTTGTTGGCATCGGTGCCAATTGGCTCTAACGCTTTGATCCATTCATCACCGCCGCCACCCGCGTAAAACTTGCGTTCTTCTATTTCGGCTTCATCGCGGATTTGCTGTTTCAAGGCCGGATTGGCAATTGCCACAAAATGCCATGGCTGATGGTTCGCTCCGGATGGTGCCGAGCCTGCGGTGCGGATGCAGCTTTCGATAACCTCGCGTGCGACCGGGCGGTCTGAATAATCCCGCACAGAATGGCGCGTTCGCATGGTGTTAAAGAACGCCAATGCCGCGTCGCGCATTTCGGCGTCACTCATATTGGTGCGGTCCGGAAGAGGGATCTCAGAATAGGTTAGCGAGTCTTTTGCAAACATGGTGGCCCCCAATGTCTTTCAGTAAGTCGTTAAGGCGTATTGCGTTCCGAAACCACCGCTTTTCCTTTTCGTATTATAACGAATTGATTACTGCACCAGATCCCTCAACCCTAGACCAGCACTTTCCGCGCGGCTTTTACCACTGCTTGGGTGACTGGCTGCAATGATGGTGCCATGATCCTGCTAACCTGCCAGAACAACGGAACATCAAGCAGAGCATTTGGGATCAGTGCCACAAGTTGCGCATTTCGCAATTGGTCGCGCACAAGGTGTTCGGGGTTCATGCCCCAGCCCAGCCCGGCGCGGGTTGCGTCTACGAAGGATAGCGATGAGGGCAGGAAATGGGTAGGCGGAGATATGCGTTGCCCGGTATATTCAAATATCCAGTTGCGTTGCAGCGCGTCTTTGGCGTTGAACGTCAGGCAAGGGGCTTTGGCAAGGGTCGCGGCTGTCACCCCATCCGCAAACCAACGGCGTTTGAAATCCGGACTGGCCGTCGCAATATAGCGCAGTGATCCCAGCGCGATACTGTCGCAACCGGTGACTGGTTTACTGTCAGATGTAATCGCCGCACTGACTTTGCCACGGCGCAACCAGTCGGCGCTGTGATCCTGATCGTCGATCACCAGATCAAACAACATATCCGGCACCGCAGCCATCGCCGTCACAAACCAGGTG
>JAHRVZ010000343.1 GCA_019090405.1 Paracoccaceae bacterium | reverse complement strand
GTTTTCGGCTGATAGTGGGTAAACCCACGTGAACACCACAAGATATAGTGGATTTTCTGATATACACAGGTTATCCACGTAAACATACAATTTGCGCAAACCACGCCTGTGCAGCTATGACTCTAGGCTTTGGGGGTGCGAGGATCTGATGAACGAGCATACGAATTTTGACGGCACACAGCCTGAATCCGACACACCGCAACCGCTGCCCCATTCAGTCGAGGCTGAACAGCAGCTTCTGGGTGCGATTTTAACCAACAATGACGTCTATGACCGCATTGCCAGCATCATCGGACCGCAGCATTTTTATGACCCGGTCCATGCCCGCATTTATGAAATCACCGCCGCGCGCATCGCCAAGAACGCCTTGGCTTCTCCGGTAACGATCAAAGCCTTCATGGAAGACGACGAGGGATTGAAAGAACTTGGTGGTCCCGCCTATCTGGCGCGTCTGGCGGGGGCGGCGATTTCGGCCTTTGCGGTACGGGATTATGCCCAGATGATCTATGATTTCGCCATTCGGCGCGAATTGATCGCCTTGGGCCGTGATATTTCTGACAAAGCCGGTCGCGTTGACGTCGCAAGCGAACCCAAAGAACAAATCGTCGAGGCCGAACAACACCTTTATAAACTGTCCGAACAGGGCCAGACCGAAAACGGGTTTCAATCCTTCCTAAGCGCGGTCACCGACGCCGTCAAAGTCGCCAACGCCGCCTATATGCGCGACGGTGGGCTGTCCGGCGTATCCACTGGTCTGATTGATATGGACAAAAAGTTGGGCGGTTTGCACAAATCTGACTTGCTTATTCTGGCCGGACGTCCGTCGATGGGTAAAACCTCATTGGCCACCAATATCGCCTTTAACATCGCCAAAACCTATAAACACGGCACCCGCACAGATGGTAGCGAAGGCGCCGTGGATGGCGGCGTGGTTGGCTTTTATTCCCTCGAAATGAGCGCCGAACAACTCGCCGCACGCATCCTGTCGGAAGCCTCAGAAGTGCCGTCAGAACAGATCCGCCGTGGCGATCTGACCGAGGCCGAATTCCGCCGCTTTGTCGATGCCGCCAAAACGCTTGAGGCCTGCCCGCTTTATATTGATGACACACCTGCCCTGCCGATTAGCCAGTTGGCAGCACGCGCGCGGCGGCTGAAACGAACCCACGGTCTGGACGTTCTGATCATCGACTATTTGCAACTGGTTCGCCCGGCCACAGCCAAAGACAGCCGGGTCAATGAGGTGTCCGAGATCACTCAGGGGTTAAAGGCCATTGCCAAAGAGCTGGAAATTCCGGTGATCGCGCTGTCGCAGTTGTCACGGCAGGTTGAAAACCGTGACGACAAACGCCCGCAACTTAGTGATCTGCGCGAATCCGGCTCGATTGAGCAGGATGCCGATGTGGTGATGTTTGTGTATCGCGAAGAATATTACGCCGAGCGTGAAAAACCCTCTGAGGACAGGCTTGAAGAAATGGCGGCCTGGCAGGACCGGATGGACCATTTGCACGGCAAGGCCGAAGTCATCATAGGCAAACAACGCCATGGCCCGATTGGTTCAATTGATCTGAGCTTTGAAGGTCAGTTCACCCGTTTTGGCAATATTGCCAAGCCGTGGCAGCAATCAGACGACCGCGAATTCTAAGCGTGGCTTGACGCTGGCAGTCGTTTTCTTTCAAAGAAAACGGCCCGGAAAATTTGAAATTTTCCGCTCGGGACTTATTGACCTTCAGTGCGATTCAGAACCGCCGAAACCGGAGCCAGCGCAACCCTCAAAGTGCGATCCTGCAGCGCCCATAACAACAAGGTACTGACTGTATCAGGACGCACCCGGCCCAACATGATCACCGCTCCGTCGCGTCCTGCACGAAATGCAGCCTGATCCAGAAACCGCCGCATGATCAGACCTGATTGCCCGGCCCCATCAAAATCACGAAAAACCAGCCCTGCTGGAATGCCCTCACGTTCCGCCAGTTTATAGACCGTATTCAGCCCATTGTCCTGCAGGATCAGCCCATGGCCAGTGCCAGCGACAATGGCGCTGACCTGATCGGCAAGGCTGCGATTACCCTGAACACCGCTGTTTGGTCCCTCGAGAACGGCCACCACCTCGGGCATTGCTGCAAAGCTTGCGGCCAAAAAAACTTCGGCGTCTTGCGCGGTTGCGCCTTTGGGCAAGTCGATCAGGCTAACCACCTCAAAACCCGCCGCACGGTGCCGAGCCATTTTTTCAGCGGCATCCGGCGCCGATGGATCTACGGCCATCGTCAGTGGTTGCGGGAAATTTGCCAGCGCTTCAATGCCGATGGATTGGTCGTCGTCAATCAGGATGATCGACATTATCGGTTTATTTTCCGGGTTTTCGAACGGTTCCTGGTAAAGAACGATAGGTGGCTCTTGTGTACCCGCAGCTATTGTTTCAGAGGGCGTTGAATCGCGGTCCGTCAAAGGCAGCACAGCAGTGCCGATGCTTGAGCTGACCGTTGTTTCATCGTCTGACCCGGCCTGTGGCAACGCCGCTATGCGCGCAGGTTCTGCAGTGCTGGTCGTGCCTTCGCTGGTGTCGGCATTTTCGGCTTCGGTGGCATCAGCACCGAAACCAGAACCAGAGTCCGATACAGTCGGAACGACTGGCTGTGCCGGCTCACTGGACAAAGCCAGTTCGGTTTCATCCTCTGGTGTACTGGGGGCCGTTCCCGGAACCGATGGCGCGACAGGTGTGTCATTGTTCACCAATACACCGGCGTCCGTGTCGTTGTTTGTTGGATCGTTCAAATTGGCGGTGTCGCTGCTGACATTCGGCTGGCCCTCAGATGTCTGCGCAACCGAACCAAGATCATTGGATGCGGGCTGACCTTGTTCTGGAGCTTTGGGTGTTGTTCCTGCTGCCGGAGGCTGTGTGGCGCTTCCGGTTTCGGCGCGGCTGTTGTCTCCGTCATCTGGATTGCCAAGCGTCGGCTCTCCTCCAACAACCGGACGCGCACCGGAATCAGTATTGGTGCCATCCATCGACGCCAGATTGTCAGTCGAAGTGGTGTTGCCCGGAACAGTCGGCACAGCATTAACCAGATCTGCGTCTACGCCGCCGCGTTTTATGCTGCTATCTGCGTCTGACGCGGCAGACGGGTTAACATTTCCGGGTGTGTTGCTGTTTACATCCGGGCCGGACGGCAAAGGTGACAATAGCGAAATTACGGCGGCGACCGCTGTAATCACTATGGTTCCCCAGAGAATTCCTAACAAAAATCCACGCATTTCCGCCCAAGCCTCTCATCAGCGCCCATATATTGGGCAATTATTCAGCCACATTCCCCCCATGCGCCCCGGTATGCGCGGTTTTGTCTGTGGCTCTTTTGGTTAAACCATGCGCACTTGACGCTGCGGTGCAACCCTGAACAAATATGTTGCGACCACTAATATGCGACCAAGGCTTCTGTCTCCACCCTAAAGTGACTGAATATCCAATGCTTCTGCTGATAGATAACTATGACTCGTTCACCTACAACCTCGTCCATTACCTCGGAGAGCTGGGGGCAGACGTTATGGTGCGGCGTAATGATGCGCTGGATGTGCAACAGGCGATGGCGATGAACCCCGCTGGCATCATACTTTCGCCCGGGCCTTGTGATCCGGATCAGGCCGGCATCTGCCTTGCGTTGACTGCCGCTGCCGCCGAAACCAAAACGCCTCTGCTGGGTGTGTGTCTTGGACATCAAAGCATCGGGCAGGCCTTTGGCGGCAAAATTACCCGCTGCCACGAGATCGTGCATGGCAAACTGGGGCAGATGCAACACAGTGGGACGGGTCTGTTTGCTGGCCTGCCAACACCGTTCAACGCCACCCGATATCATTCGCTGATTGTCGAACGCGCCAGCCTGCCTGAGTGCCTGACAGTAACCGCGGAACTGGACGACGGCACCGTCATGGGCCTGCAACATCGTGAATTGCCGATCCACGGCATTCAGTTTCACCCTGAATCCATAGCGTCCGAGCATGGACATGCCCTGTTGCAAAATTTCCTGAATGAGATGAAAGTTCCCGCATGAGTGACGCACTTAAGCCCCTGATTGGAACCGCAGCAGAACGACCTTTGTCACGATCCGAGGCCGAACAGGCCTTTGGTATCCTGTTTGAGGGCGAAGCCACGCCAAGCCAGATAGGTGGCCTGCTCATGGCGTTGCGCGCGCGCGGCGAAACAGTTGACGAATACGCGGCGGCGGCGGCTGTAATGCGCGCCAAATGTGTGCCGGTACAGGCGCCTGATGGCGCGATGGACATTGTTGGCACTGGTGGTGATGGCAAAGGCACGCTGAATATCTCGACCGCTACGGCCTTTGTTGTGGCAGGTGCCGGAGTCGTCGTGGCCAAGCATGGCAACCGTAATCTGTCGTCCAAATCCGGTGCGGCTGACGCGCTTGGGCAAATGGGAATTAACGTGATGGTTGGGCCGCAAGTGGTTGAAAAATCACTGAATGAGGCCGGTATCGGTTTTATGATGGCGCCTATGCACCACCCCGCAACCGCCCATGTCATGCCCACTCGAAGCGAACTGGGCACCCGAACAATATTCAACATTCTTGGCCCCCTGACCAACCCGGCCGGCGTCAAACGTCAACTGACCGGAGCATTTTCCCGCGATTTGATCCGTCCCATGGCGGAAACGCTATTGAAACTTGGCTCTGACAAGGCATGGCTGGTTCATGGCAGCGATGGCACCGATGAACTTACGATTACCGGGGTTAGCTGGGTGGCCTCTTTGGCCGATGGGACGGTTAGCGACCTTGAAGTGCACCCCGAAGACGCCGGGCTGCCAGTGCACCCCTTTGAGGACATAATAGGCGGCACACCCGAAGAAAATGCTATTGCGTTCAATGCCCTGCTGGATGGTCAAAAATCGGCCTTTCGCGATGCAGTGTTGCTGAACAGTGCTGCCGCCTTGGTGCTGGGCGATGCTGCGGCTGACCTGCACGAAGGGGTTGCACTGGCTGCTCAAAGCATCGACAGCGGTGCCGCCCGCGACAAAATCACTGCCGTTGCCCGTATCACTCAAGGTGCCACATGACCCAGACCATTCTTGACAAGATCAAAGCCTATAAACTCGAAGAAATCGC
>JAHRVZ010000025.1 GCA_019090405.1 Paracoccaceae bacterium | reverse complement strand
CGTGGTCCTGACCGGGCTGCCAAAGCGTGTCAAACCCTCGCATCCGGTGCCAGCGGATCAGGATGTCCTGCAAGGTGTTGTTGAACGCGTGACCCATGTGCAGTGACCCGGTCACATTGGGCGGTGGGATCATGATGGAATAGGTGTCATCGCGCGAGGCGTTGGCCCCGGCGGCAAATGCGCCTGCGTCTTCCCATGCTTTATACAGCCGGTCTTCGGCTGATGCCGCGTCAAAGGTCTTTTCCATCGTCATTATGATGATCCCAATATGTTGCGCGCCCCATTTAGCGAATGGGACGGGCAAGGGGAAGGTCGTTCTTTGGGCTTGGGTCACTTCGCTGTCCAGAACGCTGCACATTTCGGATTTGTAGAAACCCAATCAGAAGGTGATCGGGGCCGATTGGTTCAATGCTTGGCTGTTGCCAAATTTGAGGTGCGCGGCAAAATTTTGCTCATGGTTCTTGACCCGAAAACATATGCGAAGCAACTTGAAGTGACCCAACTTAACGAGAAGGGATAGTAAATGGTCGAATTTGAATTAGATGAAGCCAAAGGCGTGGTAACATTGCGTCCGACAACAGGCCAAAGCCTGTCTGATGCCGATATTACCAATCTGAAAGGCTTGATTGATGGGTATCTGGCTGATCACGACGCGCTGCAAGGGTTGGTTATCGTCGCTGACTACTTTCCGGGGTGGGACAGTTTTAACACCTTTCTGTCACATCTAAATCTGGTGCGTGACCACGAAAAGGAAATCGACAAGATTGCGGTTGTCAGTGACAATGGTCTTTTGCATGTCATGCCATCTATTGCGGACCATTTTGTCAAAGCAAAAATACAGAATTTTGCCGCTTCGGATATTGCCCGGGCGCAGGAATGGGTCGCAACCAAAGACCCGCGCGCTGGGCGGTTTGTTGTGCTTGATGGATACCCGGATGATGTTGTGGCCCTTAAGGCCGAGGGGCGCATAACCAGTGCTGATTATGAAGAAACGCTAATTCCGATGGCAGAGGCGGCGATCAAAGCGCATTCCAAGGTCAAATTACTGTATTGGTGCGGCGAAGATTTCGTCGGTTTTTCTGCCGGAGCGGCATGGGATGACGCGCGGTTTGGCATGGCGAACATGAGCAAATTTTCCAAACTTGCCTTTGTTTCAGATGTCGGTTGGTTACGCGAGTCGGTCAAATTGTTCGGACCACTGATACCCGGGTTGGTTCAGGTCTTTGGCAATGACGATATTAACAAAGCTACAGCCTGGATTTCCAACGACTGACGTTTCAGGATTGTGCTGTTGTGGTTATCAAGGACACAAGCCGGACTTCTCATGCTGACGGCTCAAGACGCCGTTCTACGATACGTGCCAAAATCGACGCGCCAACCGGTAGGATATCGGGGTCTAACACGAACCCCGGATTGTGCAGCGGTATGGTCCCGGCATGGCCGACCCGACAATAAGAGCCGGGCACGACTTTGAGCATATCAGCGAAATCTTCCGATCCTGTCACACGGTCAAAGGACTCAGAGACGAAATCATCGCCAACAACATCACGCGCGGCGGCAAGATATTCGTCGGACAGATCAGCGTCATTGACCAGAACATCAAAAACGTCGCGGAACTCTACGTCGATGCTGACCCCATGGGCTGCACCAAAACCGGCACAAAGTTCCTGCACCCGTTTCTGCGCAAGAGTACGGACGGAATCAGCGAAGAAACGCAAAGTTCCGGCCATTTTCGCGGTTTCGGGGATCACGTTGTAGGCGGAACCAGAATGGATTTGAGTAACTGACAGAACGCAAGGTTCAGACGGTGGGATGTTGCGGCTGACGACAGTTTGAAGCTGTTGCACCAACCCCGTGGCGATCATCAGCGCATCGCGTGAATGGCTGGGCATGGCGGCATGGCTGCCTTTGCCGTTAACCGTGATGTCAAAGAACGACGCCCCCGCCATGGCTGCACCTTTGGTGATGGTTACCTTTTCAGCCTGACCATTTGGCGTATTGTGCATGCCGTAAACTTCGTCGCAAGGGAACCGTTCAAACAGACCGTCGTCCAGCATACCACGCGCGCCTCCCAGACCTTCTTCGGCGGGTTGAAAGATCAGCACCGCGGTGCCGTCGAAATCGCGTGTCTCAGCAAGATGTTTGGCCGCACCCAGCAACATAGTTGTGTGCCCGTCATGGCCACAGGCATGCATAACGCCTTTGTTTTTCGACGCAAATTCAAGTCCGGTGGTTTCATGGATCGGCAAAGCGTCCATATCGGCACGTATTCCGATACGCCGATTGCCGCGTGTTTTGCCCTGAATAAGGCCGACAACACCGGTTCCCGCGATGCCGGTATGGACCTCATCAACACCCCAGTCCCGCAACTGTTTGGCAACAATGCCCGAGGTGCGGTGTTCCTGGAACCCAATTTCAGGATGCGCGTGCAGGTCTTTAAAGATCGCCGTCAGCGCATCCGAGTTGGCAGCAATGTCAGGCAACACAGGCATTGGTGTCGTTCCTTTTGCAAAAAGATTGGTACCTTGGCAAATCAATAGCAAATACCCTGCAACAGCAAGCACCGATCACCTTGATAGGTTGGGTGCGGGCCTGCGTCCAATGATGAACAGGTTGCCTACCAAAATGATGCCGACGCCAATTATCTTGACTGGCGTCCATTCAAACCCCTCAAACATCCAGGATATTATCAACGACCAGATCGGAAACACGACCATGGCATAGGCGGCCTTGTCTGCACCAACGCGGCCCAGCAAAGTCAGATAGCTCCAGAAGGCGATGACTGAACCGAATATGACCAGAAAAGCCAGGCTGGACAAAAATGTCAGACTGGTCGGAAAGCGCACCGGTTGATCAAACAGCAAGACAATGACCAGCAAGGTCAGCGCGCCATAGGTCATGCCCCATCCGTTAGCCCCGGTGACAGAAATGCCTTGGCGTTGCAGGGTCTTGGACATCATATTACCAAGCGAGGCCAGATAAGTGGCTGCGATACATAGCAAAATCGCCGGAAATTTCCCCTGTCCCTGCAGGTCAGCCAGATCTTCGGCAAAAACCAGGGTGAGACCAAGCAACCCAATAGCTGCGCCGATCAAGGTGCTGCGTTCGGGGCGTTCGCCAAAGAAAATCGCGTTATTGGCCATGTTCATCGTGATGATAAGCGAAAATATCAAAGCGATCAGGCCAGTGGTTAACCCCCACGCGGTGGCCGTATAAAACAGCACATAGTTCCAGCAAAACAGAAATGACCCCATCAGGAAAAACTGCCAGTGAATATAGGCAGAATGACGATTTCGCGCCCGCGTGGCGCTGATCAGGCCTTGCAATATCATGGCCGCAATGGCGTATCGAAAGAACACAGATTGCAGCGCCGTGGTGGAATCAATCTGATAGCGCGCCATGATCCAGGTTGATCCCCAGATTGCGATGGTCAGCAGGTAAAGTGAAAAATTATACATGACGAAAACAGCTTTCAGGCAATGGGTTGATGTTAGCCCTATCGTCATTTTTAGGATGTTCAAGCGCGATATATCTCGGCTTGGGTGTTGACGGTTGGCGCAGTTCAACAAATACCTTGTCACGGATGCCTGTTTGCAGGTTTGATGTGGCCGGGTGATCTCTGGTCTGTGTTTAGGGCTGTATTTAGGGATCACCAAATTTTTGTCGGAGACGCTGAACATGACAGATAAAACCAGAATCCTTGCCATTGATCAGGGTACAACGTCCAGTCGGGCCATCCTGTTTGATTGTGATTTGGGCGTTCAATCTGCGTCACAACAGGAATTCCCGCAGATATTTCCACGTTCCGGCTGGGTCGAGCATGACCCAGAAGAAATCTGGCGAACCACCATAGAAACCAGCCGTGCGGTGCTGGAAAAATCGGGTACATCCGCAGGTGATAT
>JAHRVZ010000342.1 GCA_019090405.1 Paracoccaceae bacterium | reverse complement strand
CAGCTGCCTGGTATCTTGTCAGCAAGACCCGAGCCAAAAGCGGGCTGATCCTGGAAAGCGCCATCGCTACCATCGGTGCAGTTTTCCTTAGCGTCATGATAACCCGCGTGTTCTTTACGCCCCCCGGCAACTCGCACGCATACCTCGGGCTTCTTGCTGTGGTCTGGGCCGCATCTATGATCAATCAGTTATACAGATTGCAAAGCAGCGGCCGTTTTTCCACGCTGGTGCGCGGCGGGTTGGCTTTCGTCTATGGATTGCTTGTTTTGCAGTTTCTGGGCGATCTGATTGGTATAGCAAACCCAATTTTCAACAGCGACGAGTTGATCATGGGACCACCGATCCTGGATTCGCTTGCCGTGGCATATTTGCTGTTGGGCTGTGTTTTTGCGCTCGGAGCATGGAAGCTGTCACACTTGGGTCGATATGTTCAGATTGCGTTTGCGGTTTTGGCAAGCGCGTTGGTGGCTTGGTACATTGGTCTGGAAATCCGACGCTTTTGGCGGGGTAATGATCTGGCAGTGCGCGGTATTACCGACCCCGAGCTTTATTCTTATACTGTGGCATTGCTGATTGCTTCGGCTGGCGTCTTGGTTATTGCCTTCTGGCGCCGTTCTGATCTGCTGCGCAAGCTGGCAATGGCCGGCGTCGTGCTGACCATTGCCAAAGTATTCCTGATTGATATGAGCGGCCTTTCCGGGCTGACACGGGTGTTTTCGTTTATGGGGCTGGGTTTGTCCCTTGTTGGCTTAGCCTGGCTTAATCGCGTAATGACTGCGCAGTGGAACCGCGGCAATCCTACTGACGATGCCAATTCAGTCAATGAGGGTTAGAACGCCTGCTTAGTGTGCACTTTGCAGATAGGTTTCTTGGTACAGATCAGGTCTCAACGTTTAAGTTTTCTCTGTGGCTCTCACTTTTGATTATGAGGCAGATACGCCGATAACGAAAACGTCACTGAAACCGGGATGCGCGCCTGAAGGCATCACGTAGCAATGCTTTGTGATTGTGGACCACCGGTTTTGCACAGTCGATTGACCCATCAGGTAGACATCTTTCGCCCAACGTCGGCTGACTTGATTGATCTCAAATCTTTCAGCGCCTTGCAAATTTTTGTCTCCCTGCCTCGAAATCAGAAAAAATCTGCCTGCAAATCCAGGGGCTATTCAAAGATCGTTTTTGTTCGAGAAGTAAGCGAATCGTCACTATAAGCTAGGGCTACAGGAGAATGCTGCCGCTTGATATGCAACCGTAGGGTGTGCAAAGGTAGTTAATTCAAATAGTTGCAAGGTATTATTAAACGTTGGCAAGGACCAGATTCAGAAGGAAATACAAAAAGTTACTTAATCAATTAAGGCGCTTTTAAGGCAATAATGTGTCGCAACCTGTACAAATTGATGAAGAATGTGTATTCTCAGAGGCCTATTTAGAGCGAACTCTGCGTGCCTGGGGATGTTGTTGGCACTTTTTTATTTAGGATTTGAGTCATGAAATACAAAGGTCTTCTGCTGTCTTCGATATTTGCGTCTACTTTGGCTGTTACAACATCCATAGTCCCAGCACCGGCGCATTCAGAAACTTATAACCTCTGTGCTTTGGACACTGTTCCAGCCCCTATTATTCGGCGTGTCATTCGGCGGTCGGATTTTGATGACCTGTTGTCTCAAATGGTAAATAATTGCCCAGTGGCAGCCTTGGCTTTGACCGAGGCGGCGACGGCAGCGTCGGGCCTGGTTTCCGATGATCCGGGCGCTGGAGATGCCGGGGACTCAAATAGCAACGATGGAAACGGTGGTAATGGCGGCGGCGGTGGTAACGGCAGCGGCGATGACGACGGTGGTGATGACGACGGCGGTGATGACGACGGCGGTGACGGTGGTGACAACGGCGGCGGTGATGGAGGCGACAACGGCGGCGGTGATGGAGGAGACAACGGCGGCGGTGACGGTGGAGACAACGGCGGCGGTGATGGCGGCGACAACGGCGGCGGTGATGGTGGTGACAACGGCGGCGGTGATGGCGGTGACAACGGCGGCGGTGACGGTGGTGACAACGGCGGCGGTGGAGACGAAGGCGATGATGACGATGACGTAACTTAAAGCGTCAAGTCAGGCTCCGACGCTCGCCCAAAAAAAGCAATTGTTGGCCCTGAAACGCGCTAAACGTCATGCCGTGAAAGGTTGGAAGCACCGGAGCAAATCAAAAAGTTCTAATTTGAACCAGTTGCTGCGTTGCTGATCAAGCCGCCTGCCAATATGGCGTTCCACCTTCCCATTGCATTCGGGTTCTGCATTTTCAGAAATGTGTAGCCAGTGGCACGCCAGGTTTTTACCCGGTTATGTTGGCTATCTAATACATAGTCCCCATGTGCCGTGCGCAATACCAGAACCGCGTGGCTTTCGCGATTAAGGTCCAACACGGTTGCGATCATAAGGTCATTTGCATTTATGCCCCGCTCAAACAACATCTGCTTTTTAAGCAGCACAAAATCTTCGCAGTCCCCACCCCTTTGGGACGGCAAAGTCCAATACTCTTCGCGGCCATATTGAGTGCTATCATTGATCAACCTGACTGACGCGTTAACAAGGTGATTGACTTGTCTTGCGGCCTGTAAAACCGATGCCGCGTTTTGCACAGGCGCATTGGCGTTGCTACAAGCCCATTGATATTTCCGGCACAGACTCACCGCTCCGGGAGGAGGTGTTGACGCGCTTTTGGCTACAATGAACGAACCTGTTGTACCCGCGTTCGCTGCCGCACCAAAGCCAAAGGCGACGATGCTCAGACCAATCAGGACTGCGCTGGTCTTAAGCCTCTGAGACGCAAGAGTTGCGCATCTAAGTAAAAAAACTGTGGTGGAAACGCCAGGCCAAATGCCTTGCGAAAACCGTCTGCTGACGGTGGTAAAGTGTTTCATCTGCTTGCCTCGGGTCATATTTTTATAAGCATAGCCTCTAAATTCGGGCCATTTTGTGACACAAAGACTAATAAAAAGATAACAAGCAATCAAGGGGCCCACATTGCTGTCTATAACGCGCCTTGAATATCGCAGATCTGCTCACTTAGGAAGGTAAGGCAGGCTCAGCTAGCCAACTGAGCGATTTTCGGCCACTTTGACCCTGTGTCTGAACCCGTTTCAATCAGGGAAACCAATGATCGAGTTACACCAAAACCATAGTGTCGGCTTCTTCAGACTATAAGATGCCAATCTCAGCCAGCGCACGGTTCAACGCGTCCGGCAAAGCATCGTCGTCGCTGCGTCCTTTCGGCAGATCAGGCGGTGCATCTTGGACCGTTAAGTATCGCCAGCCCTGAAATGGACGGCGTAGGGCGGATTGGGTGCGGTGCAGGTCCGGGTCAAGCACGATGGCGCAGCGGCGGATGCCGTCCTGACCGATGATTTCGTCCAGACGCAGGATGCGTTGGCGTGATTGAATCTGCCCCTTGATAACCCAATAGATCGAGCCACCATTCAACAACGCCTCAGATCGTTTTGGCCACATCCGGGTGATATGGCGGGGCAAACCGTCAGCAGTTTGGGCTTGGCTCTGGCTTTGCCACGCCTCTTGGGTTTCGACGCTTTCGCTGCCGACGCTTAGTTTTATAAGGTTTAGCGTGTTATCCACAGAGTCGTCCCCAAGCCACAGCCCAT
>JAHRVZ010000341.1 GCA_019090405.1 Paracoccaceae bacterium | reverse complement strand
TGCAAAGCAAAACAATCCCCGGCCTTTATATCATCGGCGAAGCGGTTGATGTGACAGGTTGGCTAGGCGGATACAACTTTCAATGGGCATGGTCCTCAGCCCACGCCGCAGGAACAGCCATTGCGCAGGGTTAATCCCTTTTGAACCTTCTTAACCATTTATTTTGACAAAAAATCGGACGAACAAATGGGCGTTGGCAGCGACAGCAGCGCATCGCTTTCAAAGGCACGCAAGCAGGGGCGCGCTGCGGATCCGTAGCGGTCAAACCCCATGTGGGCGAGTTCGGGAAAAATTGCCATAATCTCTTTGCGCACGGCCCTTTCGCCCCCGTTGGACGCACCTAAATGAAAGCTCTCGGTGGCGCAGCCCTCGGCATAGATAATTTCGTGCTGGTCGAACAGCAAATGCAGGTAGGTGACACACCCGCCGGGACAGGCCCGGACTGCGGTGCCGTCGGCTAGAAATTTTGCGGCGACAAGAACTTCGCTGGTGCCAAACAGCAGTTCGGCCCTGGCCGAAGAGATCAGGAAACGGTGCATCGGAGAGACCAGCAGATCGCGCTGGTTATCCAACGTACCCGCGCGAATCCGGTAAGGTGCCATAGAACCGACAGCCCACACGGTGCGGCGACCGATCCAACGCAGGGTTTGTGCGCCGTGATCGGCGGTAAGTACCATGTCTCCGGGCGCCAGCGTCTCGACGCGCCGCTCACCATCAGGCGTAGCAATAAGAGTGCCCGGGGTGAAGCAGGTCACGATTTGTTCGCCGCTAGAATAGCTGATCGGCGGATCGCATTGCGGTGCGATTTGCTGGTCGATCGCGTGACCAGTGCCGTTTTCGTCAAGATGGCCCACAAAGGTCATCGACCCACGATAATCCATATCGGCCATGGCATCGGTATCGACCCCCAACCGCCCCAGACTGTCGAGCAGTGAATCATTATGACACACATTATTGTGCGGTTCGTCATGGGTCGAAATCGCGACATAGCTGCCGTTGGGAATATCATCTAGAAACGCCCCCATGGCATCGGCATTGGCGGGGTCGCCATAGGTGTCAAACTGGCCGTAGTCGGTCAGGTTTCCGTCTTCGTCATAAACCCGGATCTGATAACCGCGCGTCGTGGTATGGGTGCTACCGTCGGGGTCGGTGATAGCGCCTTGCCCATTGCCGTCGTAGGCCACCGTTTCAAAACCCGACGAAGTGACCGTCAAATCAAAGGGCGGGCCGTCATCGCCCGCGTCGCCATCGATTATTTCGTCGCCCGTGTCGGTGGCAATGGTGATGACTTCGACATTGTCAATCGCAAAGCTTTCGTCCGCAGCGCTTTGATTAAGATTGGCGCCCACCCCCAGAGTGACGCTGGTATCAGGATCATCCAGGGTGATCGTGGTTTTGTAGACCTGATCGTACCAACCGGACGTTCCCTCAATGTGAAGCGGCGCGTCTGTGGGCGTAACCGCCCAGCTGCCACCCTCAAAGCTGCCCTCGTCACCTGTGTGCGCACCCGTGGCATGGACAAAGTCGAACGCCTTTTCGCCGTCGATATAGACGGTCAGACTCTCTCCGATGCCCCATTGTTCGCTGTTGTCCCAACTGTCGAGCTTGTAGAAATCAAAGCTGATCTCGGCACTATCGGCGCCCTCGCTAAGTTCATAGGTTTTCTGGACCTGTTCCGTTCCGGACGTGTCACCGGCAAACCGCCCCAGCACGGTTTCCCCGCCATAAACGTTGGTTTCAAGGCTTTGATCCGCGCCCGGAGCCTGTACCCAGCCGTCTAAGCCGTTCTCGAACTGATCATGCGCTTCTACGGTGCGAATCTGTTCGCCCGATTTCTCGTCGTCATCGTCAGGGGGAGTGAGCATATGCGTGGTTCCGAATTGCCAATGTCTGCATTTGGGTGCGTAAATGCATCCGTGTATCGGCAAGGAAATGGCACACAGACCCTAATTATCTATTATCATTGTGATGATCCGCCGGTTTTTCCAGGAGCAGAGAAAGGCGCAGGGCGGCGTCTGCTTCGCTTGAATTCCGCGAACGATCCTCTCAGCAGACCCAAAATCACTTGAGCCTGCGCGCAAAATGCCCACCCTTATGTCATTTCACAACCTAATGCGGGAACAAGCAGTATATTACGCCAACCCTTTGCGTACCTCTGCCGCAAAATCATCACCGCGCTGCTCAAAGTTATCATATTGATCAAAGCTCGCCGCTGCCGGCGCCAGCAACACCGTATCGCCTGCTTCGGCCTCTTTTATCGCGCGTGCAACGGCCACAGCCATTGACGTACAAACCTCGGCCTCGACATTCAGACCTAACGCAAACCCGGCCGCCTCGCGCCCGATCACATAGGCCTTGGCCACCGCTCCGGTAGCCCCTTTCAGCCTGTCGAGTCCGCCTTCTTTCTCAAGCCCGCCGCAAATCCAGCGAATCCGCTTGAACGCACTCAATGCTTTGGCCGCACTGTCCACATTGGTGGCTTTAGAATCGTTCACAAACGTCACACCGTCCTGATTGGCGATGATCTGAGACCGATGTGGCAGACCCGGATAGCTGTGAAACGCCGCCTCAATCACTCTGGGCGCCAGCCCAAGCGAGCGGCACACAGCATAGGCCGCGCAGGCGTTCTGATGGTTATGCGCACCCGGCAATCCAATCACCTTGCGCAGATCAACAGACCCCACCTGACGGGTTTTACGATATTCGGACAGAAACCCTTTGCGGGCAAAAACATGCCAGCCTGGCCCGGTCAGTTTGCCTTCGACCGACACCTGTATCACCCGGTCATCGCCCGGCCCTTCGGACAGTTGCCCGGCCAGATACAACCCTTCGGCCTCATCAACGCCAATCACCGCACGATCCGGCCCGCCTTCGGCAAACAGCCGTCGTTTGGCCGCGAAATAACCGCCAAGACCGCCATGCCGGTCCAGATGATCTGGGCTAAGGTTGGTAAACACAGCAATGTCCGGCGTCAAAGATCGCGCCAGTTCAGTTTGATAACTGGACAATTCCAGCACTATGACTTCGCCATCAATTGCCGGATCAATATCCAAAACCCCGCGCCCGATATTACCGGCCAGTTGCACCGGTCGGCCCACATGCCCCAGAATATGCGCGATCAGCGCGGCTGTGGTGGATTTGCCGTTTGATCCGGTGACGGCCACGACCCTTGGCATAACATCAAAACTGTCCCAGTCCGGCGCCGCGAACGAACGGAAAAACAGCCCGATATCATTGTCTACCGCAACGCCTGCCATCAACGCCGCGCGCACAACACCATGGGGTGTCGGGTAAAGATGAGGAATGCCCGGTGACACAATCAGCGCGGTGACGCCATCAAAGGCTCCGGCTTTGAGCAGATCACGACACTGAAATCCAGCATCTTCAGCCGCAATGCGTGCATCGGGGTTGTCATCCCAACACACGGCTTCGGCCCCGCCTGCGCGCAGCGCCCGCGCAGTTGCCAGACCGGATCTGCCCAGCCCAAGCACAGCCACCTGCGCTCCGGAAACACCCAGTACCGGGATCATCTGTCGTGTCTCATCATTGTCCCAAACTCTCCTGTCGCGACGACGCCCATTCGGGCGGAGGAGCGGGCGCCGGTCAACGAACCTTAAGCGTCGCCAACCCAATCATCGCCAGTATCAACGAAATGATCCAGAACCGGATGACGATGGTAGGCTCTGACCAGCCCAGCTTTTCATAATGGTGATGGATCGGAGCCATCAAGAACACTCGCTTGCCGGTGCTTTTGAAATAGAGCACCTGAATAATGACGCTCAGCGCCTCGACGACAAACAATCCGCCAACAATCGCCAGTACCAATTCATGTTTGGTGGCGACCGCAATCGCGCCCAGCGCGCCGCCCAAGGCCAATGATCCGGTGTCGCCCATGAACACCGCTGCGGGCGGGGCGTTGTACCACAAGAACCCCAACCCACCGCCGAATAAAGCCATGGTAAAGATCAGGATTTCGCCGGTGCCTGGCACATAATGCACGTCCAGATATTCGGTAAAATCAACACGCCCAACCGCATAGGCAATAACCCCAAGCGTCATGGCCGCGATCATCACCGGCATGATTGCCAGCCCGTCCAATCCATCAGTCAGGTTCACCGCATTGGCTGATCCAACAATCACGCAGACGACAAACGGTATATAAAACAGACCCAGATTGACCAAAGTGTCCTTGAACACCGGCAGGGCCAGTTGCCCTTGCAGCGCCTCAGGATGATTGGCCGAGGCCCAAACCGCCGCGACAATTGCTATGATAATCCCCAATGCAATCCGCAATTTGCCCGGCACACCTTTGGTATTCTGCTTGCTGACCTTGGCATAATCATCCGCAAACCCGATGATCCCAAATGCCACGGTCACAAACAGCACAAGCCAGACAAACGGATTATCCCATCTTGCCCACAAAAGCG
>JAHRVZ010000340.1 GCA_019090405.1 Paracoccaceae bacterium | reverse complement strand
AATTTTCCTTGCTTGTCTGTTGTTTAGCTTTGGTGCGACGCATGTCTCCGCCCAGACGAGTGATCTTCAAACCCTGCTGCAATCGCATCAGGGCGCTGTTGCCAAAGCCTCGCGCAAGACTATTGATCCCGTGCTTGAGGCGCTGATCGACAGCAAGCTGCCACAGGTGCAGGAATTTCTGGAAAACTGGCGCGGCAAAGAGGTTTGGATGCGTAAGGCGGACAAGCTGTTCTTTTACGCGAAAACCGACGACAAAAAGACCTATCGCCTGATTGATGTGGATGACGGAACAATCGTTGGCGAGGCAACTAAAAAGGAAATCAAACAGCTAAAACCCAATTCGGGCGTACGCGCCGTGATTGCCGCCGCTTTGGTACGCTTTCAATTGTCCGACCCCAATCCTGACCGCCGAAGCGAAGCCCTGACCGCCATTGAACGAGACCCCGATGCGTCGCAACTTGCCGCTCTGCGCGGCGCGATCGACGATGAACCCGACGCCGACATTCTGGCGCGTAAAATTGAACTGGAACGCCTGCTGACCGCCCGGTTTGATCCGGACAACACCGCAAGAGTCACCGCAATCAACGCCCTGTCTGGCGATACTTCGGTAAAAACCCGCGCCGCACTGAACCCGATTTTGGCGACAAAACCGATGCTGGCGTCAGACCTGCCGACTACGGCCAATATCGCGGCGGACCTGATTGCTGGACAGGATGGGTTTTCTGTCGATCAGGCGTTTGACATGCTGGTTGCCGCCGGGGACTCCCCCGAAATACCCAATGCGGCCACCCGTAAAGAGGCGTTGATTGCCAACATCACCAATGGCGCGGTCGCAGGCGTGCCTGTGGCGGACCTTGGCACGCAACAAGCGCGCGATGATACCTATGTCTTGCTGGCCAAAACTGGCGCTGTGCCGGTCTGGACGCCGGGTGTTACCAAGGCATCAATCGTTGCGGAGCATGATTTTGTCAGCGTTTATGACGAACCATCAAAAGCAGTCACAGATGCGGCGCGTGCCTCTCTTGAAACTATCAACAGCAAGGTGGCCAAAAACCAGATGTTTGATCTGGCGCTGGACGGTCTGTCGCTGGCGTCGATCTATTTCCTAGCCGCGATTGGGCTGGCCATTACCTTTGGCGTCATGGGCGTCATCAACATGGCCCATGGCGAATTCATCATGATGGGCGCCTATACCGGTTATGTGATCCAACAGATCATCCCGGATTACACCATTTCGATCCTAGTCGCGTTACCCGTCGCCTTTGCATTCACCTTTGCCGCCGGCGTCGTATTGGAGCGGCTGGTGATCCGCTGGCTGTACAACCGACCGCTGGAAACCCTGCTGGCGACGTTTGGTGTGTCTATTGCGCTGCAACAAATCGCCAAGAATATCTTTGGCACGCAGGCACGCCCGCTGACATCACCAGCATGGCTGGATGGTGCTTGGGTTATGAATGACGTGGTGTCGATCAGCTATATCCGGATCGCGATTTTTGTACTGGCGTTGATCTTCCTTGGCCTGTTGCTGCTGATCCTGAACCACACCCGTCTGGGCCTTGAAATGCGCGCGGTGACGCAAAACCCGCGTATGGCGGCGTCGATGGGTATTCGCCCTGATCGGGTTAATATGCTGACTTTTGGGCTGGGGTCGGGCATTGCTGGCATCGCAGGCGTGGCAATTGGTCTTTACGCCAAAGTCACATCCGAACTTGGGGCTGATTACATTGTGCAAAGCTTTATGACCGTGGTTGTCGGAGGCGTCGGCAATATCTGGGGGGCTTTGTTGGGGGCAACGATGATCGGGTCTTTGCAAAAAGGCATCGAATGGCTGAACCCGTCAAATACCTTGGCGGCGCAGACCTATATGATCATCTTTATCATCATTTTCATTCAGTTCCGACCGCGTGGGATCATCGCGCTTAAGGGTCGGGCGGCGGAGAATTGATATGAGCAAATCTTTGATCCTGAAATACCCGTCCGTGCTGATCTTTCTTGGCGTTCTTGCCGTGTTCACCCTGACTGTGACCCTGCTGGGCGAGGCCACAGGAAGCGGCGTGATCTCAACCAGCTTTGTCAAGACTTTGGGCAAAACGCTGTGTCTGGCAATGGCCGCCGTGGCGATGGATCTGGTCTGGGGCTATTGCGGTATCCTTAGCCTAGGGCATTTCGCATTCTTCGGGCTGGGTGGCTATATGATCGGCATGTGGCTGATGTATGCGCGAACAAAGGCCATTGTGGTCGGCTCACTCGCTCAGGGTGCGTTGCCCGCCACCCCGACCGAAACCACCGACGCCATCGGCACGCAGATATTTGGCGTTGTCGGCAGCAGCGACTTTCCGGTGATCTGGACCTTTGCCAGCAGCCTGCCTGCTCAACTGGCGCTGGTCGTATTGGTTCCCGGCCTGCTGGCGCTTATCTTTGGCTGGCTGGCCTTTCGCAGCCGGGTGGCAGGCGTTTACCTGTCGATTCTGACGCAGGCCATGACCTTGGCGCTGGCGCTGTATCTGTTTCAGAACGACAGCGGATTGCGTGGCAATAACGGGCTGTCCGGCTTGCAGAACATTCCCGGTCTTGAACATCTGGGCCAAGCTATGGTGTCGATCATATTCCTATGGGCGTCGGCACTGGCCTTGGGTCTGACTTATATTCTGGCCACCTTCGTGGTGTCGGGAAAATTCGGCAACGTCATCAAAGGCATCCGCGATGACGAGGCGCGGGTGCGGTTCCTTGGCTATAGCGTCGAGCATTACAAGCTATTCATTTTCACCCTAAGTGCTGTGCTTTGTGCCATCGCAGGCGCGCTATATTATCCGCAGGCGGGCATCATCAATCCTGCGGAACTGGCCCCCATCGCGTCGATCTATCTGGCGGTCTGGGTCGCCATTGGTGGACGCGGGCGGCTGTATGGGGCGGCGATGGGCGCGGTTGTTGTCTCGCTGCTATCCAGTTGGTTCACTGGCGGTTCTGCCCCCGACATCAACCTTGGGTTCTACGTTATCAAATGGACTGACTGGTGGCTGGTGTTCCTTGGCCTCAGCTTTGTCTTGGTCACGTTATTTGCCCCCAAAGGTCTTGGCGGTTTGGTTGATCTGATCATTGGCGCAGCGCAACCAGACAACCGGCACGGAGCTGATTTCGGCCCCGACAAAGGCGCGCGCCGCGAGGTGGAACAATGAGTTCGCTGCTAGAAGTATCCGCCGTTTCGGTT
>JAHRVZ010000024.1 GCA_019090405.1 Paracoccaceae bacterium | reverse complement strand
GTCACATGGCCTATATGCTGGAAAGCGGCGGCAAGCAGTTGTTGCTGATGGCCGACACCGCGAACCATTATGTCTGGTCACTGGCCTATCCCGATTGGGAAGTCCTGTTTGACAAGGACAAAGCCGCCGCCGCCGCGACCCGGCGCAAAATACTGGGCATGTTGGCCGCTGATAAAGTCCCCATGGTTGGATACCACATGCCATGGCCCGGCATCGGCTATGTCGATACGCGCGACGACGGGTTTCACTATGTGCCGCACGGCTATCAGTTGATGCTATAACGTCAGAAAGCCAGTTTGCAGGCCAAGGTCGTCCCGCTTTTTCCTGGACAAAGCGGCAACGATCATATCGTAGGACAGCCCAATATGGCGCTTCAATTCGGCATCAGACAGCCCCGGCATCTCATAGTGTTGCAACCATTTGAACCCGCGCGATGCCAGGTATGGCGCGGGCCGTACTCCGGGCGAGCCCTGTAGCACCTCAAATGCGATTTCGCTTGCTTTGAAGGTGAACGCGTCCACGCCATCATTCCAACCGCAGATGGCGAAAACCTTGCCTCCTACTTTCCAGACGTCGGAATTGCCCCATTGTACCACATGAGTTGTCGCGGTCATGCCACCACAAAACGCGTTGAATTCGTCGCGGGTCATTTGGCGACCAGACCGCGCCCTTGCAACAAAGCCTCGACCCCCGGAAGCCGCCCGCGAAATGCCGTATAAAGCTGTTCCGCGTCTTTGGAGCCACCTGCCGACAGAATATTCTGTTCCAGTGATTTGGCGCGTTCAACGTCAAATGCACCATCTGCCTCTTCAAATGATGCAAAGGCATCCGCGTCCATCACTTCGGACCACATGTAACTGTAGTAGCCGCTGGAATATCCGTCGCCCGAAAACACATGCGCGAAATGCGGCGTCGCGTGGCGCATGGTGATCGCGTGTGGCATACCCAACTCTCCCAGAACCTGCGCCTGAAACGCCATCGGATCGGCGGGCGCTGCACCTTCGTGAAACGCCAGATCCACCAAGGCAGACGCAACATATTCCACCGTCTGGAACCCCATGTCGAAATTTGCGGCCTTCAGGACTTTGGCCAGCATCGCAGAGGGCATCGGCTCGCCGGTTTCTGCGTGGGTGGCGAATTCACCCAGCACTTCGGGCACGTCCAGCCAATGTTCATACAACTGACTGGGCAGTTCGACAAAATCACGCGCGACAGACGTGCCGGAAATGCTCTCATAGGTTACGTCAGACAACATCTGGTGCAGGGCGTGGCCAAATTCATGAAACAGCGTGCGCGCGTCGTCATAAGACAACAACGCCGGATCACCCTTGGCAAAGTTGCAGACATTGATGACGATTGGCGTCTGATCAGCGGGATATTTGGCCTGTGCGCGCATAGCACTACACCATGCCCCCGACCGTTTGGAACCGCGCGCGAAATAATCACCGATGAACACGGCAACATGCTTGCCATCGCGCGTTACCTCCCATGCGCGGCAGTCGGCATGGTAAAGCGGTATATCCAGAGATTTGAATTGCAGCCCAAACAGACGCGTTGCACAGGAAAATGCCGCCTCGATCATGCGGTCAAGCTGAAGGTACGGTTTTAGCGCCGCCTCATCCAGATCATGTTCGGCATGGCGTCGTTTCTCTGCGTAATACCGCCAGTCCCAAGGCTCTAACGGACCATTCACGCCATCGCGCTGCATCATATCCGTCAGGTATTGCGCGTCAGCATCCGCCTGTGCTTTGGCGGGTTCCCACACCGCCATCAACAAGTCACGCACCGCCGCAGGCGTGCCCGCCATCTCGGTTTCCAATTTGTAGTCAGCAAATGAATCGTATCCCAGTAGCGCCGCCCGTTCTTGCCGCAAACTCAGGATTTCTGCGGCAATATCGCGGTTGTCCGTTTCACCGCCATTCGCCCCGCGCGCGCCCCATGCAACATAGGCCCGTTCGCGTAAATCACGACGTGGCGAAAATTGCAGGAACGGCACAATGATCGACCGGGACAAGGTAACAACCGGACCTTTCTGCCCCTTCTCGCTGCCTGCCGCGCGCGCCGCATCAACGGCGAAACCTGGCAGGCCTTCCAGATCGTCCTCGGCCAGTTCCATATGCCAGTCTCGCTCATCCGCCAGCAGGTTTTGGGTAAAATCAGTCCCCAAAGTCGCCAGCCGCGATTTGATTTCTTTCAACCGATCCTCATCCGCGCCACTTAACGCAGCACCAGAGCGCACGAAGTCGCGATGCGTCAACATCAGCACGCGTTCCTGCTCTTGCGTCAATTCCAGATCACCTTTGCGCGCCCACAAATCGGCAACCCGCTGAAACAACGCCTTGTTGGCGGAAATCTCGGAAAAATGCGCGGCAAGCAGCGGCGAAAATTCGCGTTGCAGACCCTCGCGTGCCGGATTGCTGTCGGCCCCGGCAACGCTGAAAAATACCGAAAGCACTTTGTCCAGCGCTTGTCCCGCGCCTTCAAGTGCCTCAATCGTATTGGCAAAACTGGCCGGTCCCGGATTGTCGGCAATCGCGGCTATCTCAGCATTATGAGCGGCCAGGGCCGTCTTTAGAGCCGGGGCAAAATCATCGTCGGAAATGGCGTCAAACGGCGCGATCTGAAACCGAGTGGTCCAGTCAGACAGGATTGGGTTGGTCATGCAATGTCTCCTTTGAACATCACGCTATCCCAAATCATCCAGAGGGTGAATATCCCCGCAGCTCAACAAACCACAAAGCTAGCCCGCTAACCACAAACAGGACAATCACCGCGCCGCTGCAAACCGATCTTGCGCGATTCTCCATAAAGCCCATCGTAGATCAGCATTTCACCACGCAAAGGCGCACCCGCCCCGGTGATAACCTTGATCGCCTCAAGAGCCATCATCGACCCAACCACCCCCGGCAATGGTCCAACCACACCCGCCTCGGCACAGGACGGCGCAAGACCATCGGCAGGTGCCTTCGGAAAAATGCACTGATAACAAGGGGTTCCATTTGCAGTGTCAAATACGCTTAGCTGGCCCTCCCACTGGGATAGCGCGCCGGAAATCAATGGCTTCCCCTGTTTTACTGCCACCCGGTTGGCCAGATAACGCGTTTCGAAATTGTCGGTTCCGTCCAGTATCAGGTCATAGTCCGCAAACAGATCGCTGGCGTTTTCTTCGCTCAGACGGCGATGATAGGGCTGCACCGTGACAAACGGGTTCTGCGCCAACATTGCGGCCTGCGCCGAAAACACTTTGGGCATGCCAATATCTGCATCGCGGTGGATTACCTGCCTTTGCAGATTGGCGTTCTCGACCTCATCATCATCAATTACACCTATGGTGCCCACTCCGCACGCGGCCAGATACAGCAACGCCGGCGCCCCAAGCCCGCCTGCGCCAATCACCAGCACCCGCGCCTGTTTCAGTCGCTTTTGCCCCGGTCCGCCCAGTTCATGCAGCACGATATGACGCGCATAGCGGTTCAGTTCGGTTTCGCTGAACGTGGGCGTTTTCACTGCTTCCACCTCAATATCGGCGCGTTTATTGGCGCGTTTATTGGCGGCGCGGCGCAACGCCTGCAATCCTCGCCGATACAGCAAAACCACTGCAATAGTAGCCGCAAGCAATAGCCACAAAACCGGAGATTGACCCGTCGCCTCGCGCAGCGGATGCCCGTCAGGCAATGCAAACTGCAACACCATCACAACAGCAAACAAAACGCCGATCATGATAAAACGCGCGCGCTGTGGGGTCTTAGTCAGCCAGCCAAGCGCCCAGATCAATCCTGCAAGGAACAGAACCAGCAGCATCAGCTTGTCCCGGTTGAACCAAAACCACCGCTACCGCGCGCAGTGTCATCCAAGCCTTCAGCAACATCAAACCGCGCCTGCACGACTGGTGCAACAACCATCTGCGCAATTCGGGCACCATGTTCGATTACAAATGGCGTATCTCCGGCATTCATAACGATCACCCCCAATGGCCCCCGGTAATCGCTGTCGATTGTCCCCGGTGCATTCGGCAAAGTTATCCCATGTTTAAGTGCCAGTCCGGAGCGTGGCCTGATCTGAACCTCAAACCCATTTGGTATTTCAATCCGCAACCCTGTCGGCACCAAACAACGTGCACCCGGCTGTAACGTCACTGATCCACGATCCGTGAAATTCACCCGCACATCCGCGCCCGCAGCGCCTGCAGTTTCGTAAGAAGGCAAAGCCACCGCCTTGTCCGCCCCATCCTCATACGTCACACGGATTGAAATCATCTTAATCTCGTCTATCCAAATTTGGTTTTCTAACCAATCAACGCAGCCGCAATCCGTGCGGCCAGCCGATCTGCCACTTTGCCTTTTTCCAGACGCGGCCAAATATCGGCCCCGTCCTCTGAAATCAGCACAATCGAGTTGTCCGATCCACCCATGATCCCGGTTTCGGGGCTAACGTCATTGGCAACGATCCAATCACATTGCTTGCGCAACCGTTTGGCCGTGGCATTTTCGACGACATCGTTGGTCTCGGCGGCAAACCCAACGACCAGCGCCGGGCGGCCATTTTTCATCTGCGATACCCGCGCCAGAATATCCGGGTTCTCTGCAAATTCCAGAACCGGCAGACCGTCTTTGGTTTTCTTTAGTTTACGATCAGACGCTGCGGCCATACGCCAGTCTGCCACCGCCGCCACAAATACTCCGGCATCAACTGGCAGCGCGGCATCCACCGCATCCGACATCTGTTGTGCCGTTTCAACACGCATAATTTCAACGCCATCAGGGGGCGGTGTATCGGCAGGCCCGGTCACAAACACGACCTCGGCGCCCAATGCGGCCAATGCGCGTGCAATTGCAGTGCCCTGCGCACCGCTTGAGCGGTTGGCGATATAGCGCACTGGATCAATGGGTTCATGGGTCGGCCCCGACGTCACCAATATGCGTTTACCTTTCAGCGGTCCTTTGGACAAAGCCGACTCAATCGCCGCGACAATCTCTAAAGGTTCCGCCATTCGACCCGGACCAAATTCACCGCAGGCCATGTCACCATCGTTAGGTCCGACAAACATGATGCCGTCCTTGGCCAGTTGCGCCCGGTTACGCTGTGTCGCTACATGGTCCCACATCCGAACATTCATCGCAGGGGCAATCAACACCGGCGTGTCAGTCGCCATCAACAAGGTCGAGGCCAGATCATTGGCCAAACCCGCCGCCATCTTGCCCATCAAATCCGCCGTTGCAGGCGCAACAACAACCAGATCAGCAGACCGGGACAACTGAATATGCCCCATCTCGGCCTCATCGGTCAGATCAAACAGATCACGCGCCACTTTCTGACCTGACAAAGCCGATACAGACAATGGCGTTACAAATTCTTCAGCGGCACGGGTCAACACCGGCGTGACCGACGCCCCGCGCTCCTGCAATCGACGGATCAAATCCAGCGATTTATAGGCAGCTATTCCACCGCCGATGATCAACAATATACGTTTGGAAGCCAGCATTTAGCACATCCCCAACCCAAGACGATTTGACCATAGGCCCGCCTGATCGGTTCTGCCAGTGCTTATTGCACCGGCTTGTTTTCAATCGCAACGGTGTTTACCCAGTCAAGAAAGCCAGCCAAAGGACGACAACATGTACCCAAATCTGACATTGATCCTTGGCGGTGCTGCGTCTGGCAAATCTGCATTTGCAGAAATGCTCGCCCATCAAAGCGGTAAATCGCGCGTCTATCTGGCCACTTCATCGGCGCTCGACGCAGAAATGCAGGCCAAGATTCAGCGCCATATCACACAGCGCGGCGCCGGATGGACCACGATCGAAGAACCGCTAAACCTTGGCCCGGCCTTATCTGGCTTGAACTCAGAACAGGTCTGCCTGATTGATTGCGCCACGCTTTGGCTGTCAAATCAGATGTTGGCGGAAAATGACATCAATCTGGCCCAGGACGTGTTGCTAGAGTCACTCAATACCTGCGCAGCCCCCTGTATCATCGTTTCAAACGAAGTTGGCCATGGCATCGTGCCCGATAACGCATTGTCGCGCAGATTCCGCGAAGCACAAGGGCGG
>JAHRVZ010000339.1 GCA_019090405.1 Paracoccaceae bacterium | reverse complement strand
TGATACTGACGGACAGGTTGATGTCGTAAAGCATTGGCGATGGTTCGTGCAAATACGGCAGCAATTCCTTTTCCCGTGGAGGAGTCGAAGTGCGGAATGGTTCCAGCGCCGGTTTGGTGACAATCCACGGGCTGATCGAGGTTGCAAAGGCTTTGGCCTGAAACGGGCCAAGCGGCTGGTATTCCCATGCCTGAATGTCGCGCGCGGACCAGTCGTTCAGCAACACATAGCCAAAGATCATTGCATCCGCCTCGGCCACGGTGACCGACTTACCCATGTCAGACGAGGTGCCAACAATGGCCCCCATTTCAAGTTCCAGATCAAGCCGTTTACAAGGCCCGAAAGTTGGGGTCTCTGCGTCTGCTGCTTTGGTCTGACCATTGGGTCGGTGAATATCAGTGCCGCTGACGACAACAGTTGAGGCACGGCCATTATAGCCGATTGGAATGTGCAACCAGTTTGGCGGCAACGCATTTTCAGCACCACGGAACATGGTGCCGACATTTGTGGCGTGGTTCTTGCAGGCGTAGAAATCGGTAAATTCTGACACCATCATCGGCATGTGCAATATGACATCCGCCAGCGGTACAAGAAACGGGGCAACCTTGTTCTGATCGCCTGAACCATCTGCTAGCAAGCCCGTCAGACGTTCACGAAGAGCCGCCCAAACAGCTGGACCCTGTTCCATCAGGTCATTCCAGAACGGGACATCAAACAACGGGTCATCTGTCAGATCAATGATACCGGCCTCTTCTGCGGCGGCCATGTCCAGTACCATGTCACCAATGGCAACACCGCAACGGGGTTCTGTTTCGCTGGTGGAAAACACACCATATGGCAAGTTGTTCAATGGAAATGGACCATCGGCGACATTTGCCGAAGCGACCCAGCTTTTGATCAGGGGCATAAATAGTTCCTTGTGCGGTGCGTGTGTATTCACGCACCTTATACTGGATTGTGCAGGGTGGGGGAAAACCCACCCCCAGAGTTATTTTTTACCGGGTGTTCCGTCGAACTTTTTCTCGATGTCTTCCCAGCAGTCGATATAGTCATCCTGAAGCGGCGCCTCATTCGCGGCAAACGCCGTCAGATGCTGGGGAAAGCGTGTTTCGAACATGAACGACATGGTATTGTCGAGCTTATCCGGCCCCAGATTGGAGTTAGACGCCTTATCAAATGCGTTTTTGTCTGGCCCATGTGGCAGCATCATGTTGTGCAGGCTTAGCCCGCCGGGAATGAACCCTTTGGGTTTGGCATCATACTGGCCATAAATATTGCCCATCATCTCGGTCATGATGTTCTTGTGATACCACGGCGGGCGGAATGTATCCTCCATCACCATCCAGCGTTCTCGGAACAGCACAAAGTCGATATTGGCGGTTCCTGGCACACCGGATGCGGCCGTCAGCACGGTAAAGATCGACGGGTCCGGGTGGTCAAACAGGATCGAGCCAACCGGGCAATATGTTCGCAGATCGTATTTCACCGGCGCGTAGTTGCCGTGCCATGCCACCACATCCAATGGTGAGTGACCAATATGTGTTTCATGGAACTGACCGCACCATTTAATAATCACCGTCGACGGAGTTTCACGATCTTCATAGGCCGCTACCGGCGTTTTGAAATCGCGGCGGTTCGCCATGCAGTTGGCACCAATCGGCCCGCGCCCCGGCAATTCAAACTTTTGTCCATAGTTTTCACAGACAAAGCCACGTGCCGGACCCTCAAGAACTTCGACGCGATACAGCAATCCACGTGGGATTATTGCGATCTCTTTGGGTTCAAGGTCAATGATTCCCAATTCGGTGGCAAAGCGCAGGCGACCTTCTTGCGGAACAATCAGCAACTCGCTGTCTGCCGAATAGAAATATTCGTCCTGCATCGACGTATTCACCAGATAGATATGGCTGGCCATACCCACCTGCGTGTTCACATCCCCTGCCGTGGTCATGGTGCGCATGCCTGTCAGCCATGTCATCGATTCTTCGGAATGGCCTACCGGATCCCAGCGGTATTGACCCAGTGAAATTACATCCGGGTCCACGTTTGGCGCGGATTTCCAATAAGGCAGATCAATTTTTTCATACCTGTGCGAGTGCTTAACTGAAGGACGGATGCGATAGCACCATGTGCGTTCGTTCTGATGGCTGGGCGCCGTAAAGGCGGTGCCGGTTAGTTGCTCTCCGTACAGGCCATAATTGCATTTTTGCGGACTGTTCATGCCTTGTGGCAAAGCGCCTGGCAACGCTTCGGTTTCAAAATCATTGCCAAAGCCGGGCATATAGCCCTCGTTGGTTCCAACCGGTGTTGCGGCCTGGACCATCTGGTGTGGATCATCTGGGCGGTTCATTGTGCAATACTCCCTTATCTGCCAGCAGACCTAATAGTTGATTTTGTAACTAACAACCGCTACGACGCCGTATGACAAAAAAAGACGAGTTTGATTTACAAGATTTCCTGCCCTACCTGCTTAATCAGGCCGCCGAGGAAAGTTCGATGGCGTTTCAGCAGGTATATAAGGGGCGATATGGCATGTTGCGCACCGAATGGCGGGTGCTGTTTCATCTTGGGAATTACGGGCAGATGACGGCAAAAGAGATTGGGACGCGGGCAAAAATTCACAAAACCAAGATCAGCCGCGCGGTACGAAAACTGGAACAACGGCGCTTTTTGACCCGCACCAAAGACGAACAGGACCGCCGGGTCGAACATCTGACTCTTACTAGCTTTGGACAGGCAGCCTATCGGGATTTGCATTCGGTAGCGCAGACCTATGACCAAAAACTGTCGGCACTTTTCCCGGCCGCCGAGGCGAAAATGCTGCGATATATGTTGCGCCGACTGGCCGGATCGGAATGACTGTGGAGTGTTGGATATGACAAATCAGGTAACGCAACAAAGCCAGAGTCAGCTGCGCGCCTCTGAGATTACAGACTGGCTATTGCAGCAGGGTTTGGACAGCCTGTCGCAACACGAACTGCTTGAGGGGTATTGTCTAAAACTGTTGGGTTTTGGAATGCCTTTGATGCGTTTGCATGTCGCTCAGCAAGCCGTTCACCCTCTTTATGGTGGGATTGGCTTTGACTGGTACCGCGATGCCGGTGCGTCGCAACAACGCTATGATCATGAGCCAGCGCCACAACGCTGGATGCAAAGCCCGCATTATTTCATGCTGGACACCCAGACTTTCGAGTTTCGGAAAAATCTGACAAATCTTGAAGAAGACTGCCCTTTCCCCCTTTTGGTCGAACTAAAAGAAGGCGGCGGGACCGATTATCTGGCTGTGGCGCTATTATTTGAAAAGTGGGACATACAAGAGCAACATGTTGATCCTCTTGCACCCCCGGAAGGGGCGTTATTGTCGTGGACCAGTGATGCGGCAAACGGGTTCTCAGAAGATGACATTGTGACGATCAAACAATCACTGCCTGCCCTGGGTCTGGCGTTGAAATCAGCGGCCAGCCAGCAGGTCGCAAAGGATTTGCTGGGTGTCTATCTAGGCGAGGATGCGGGCAACCGGGTGTTATCTGGCGAAATTGAACGCGGATCTTTGCAACAAATGAACGCGGTCATTTGCTATTTTGATCTGACAGGGTTCACCAGCCTTTCCGAAGAAACGCCCGGTCCGGCGTTGATTGAGATGCTGAACGATTATTTTGGCGTGGTCGTTTCTCTGATTGAGTCCAACGGTGGCAATGTTCTGAAATTCATGGGCGATGGGGTGCTGGCCATTTTCGGGCAGGACGATTTGCAAGTGGCCACACAATCTGCATTGAAGTCAGCAACAGAAATCCGCAATCGGGTGCGCAAGAATAATATCGCGCGCAAGGCTGAAGGCCTGCCTTTTACCGATTTCACGCTGGCCTTGCATCTGGGAGAGGTTTTTTATGGCAATATTGGTTCTGAAACCCGGCTTGATTTCACCGTGATTGGCCCTGCTGTTAATCTGACAGCCCGAATTTCTGGTATGCACAAATCGGTGGGGCGGCGCATCATCGTATCTGACGCAGTGGTTCAGGCGTCTAAAAGCAATGACCATGATCTGGTTTCGCTGGGTCGCTATATGCTGCGCGGGGTATCCAAACCTCTAGAGTTGTTCACGATCTATGATGTCGAGAACAGCAAGCTCTGACAGCTCAAAAATCCACTTCGACACCAGGCAGATTCAGTGCCTTCATCATTTCTCGCAATTCCTGACGTGCCGCGACGTTCGAGATATTCATTTGCTTGATGCCGATATCCTTGAGGTCAAGCAAGGTCAGCCCGCGTGGAAATAGTTCGCGGAAAATCACCCGTTCGCTAAAGCCAGGAGCAACCCGAAACCCAAGGCGTTTAGATAGCATCATGATTGCACGCTCCATCTTTTCCTTGTTCAGCATGCGCTGTGTCGCCACCCGGTTGCGCACAACAATCCAGTCAATCGGCCGCAATCCGGCCTGCGCCCGTAATTGCCGCGCGTTCCAGACCATTTCGGAATAGACTGACGGGCCAAGGATTTTCTCGCCTTGCGGATCAATGCGCGCCAGCAGGTCAAAATCAACAAAGCTGTCATTTAGCGGTGTGACCAGCGTGTCGGACAGGGAATGCGCAACCTGACTTAGGCGGGTATGTGAACCGGGGCAGTCGATAAGAATGAAATCATTGTCCGGTTCAAGGCTGGCAACGGCTGCGGACAGGCGGTGGTCATAGATGTTTTCGCCCGGTTTCAATGACGAAGAATCGATTTCGGGAAGGTCGTGACAATGGACTTGCGGCAGGCTGATACCCGAGGATTCCATGAAAGCCTGTCGGTTTTCGACATAGCGTCCAAGGGTACGCTGGCGTAAATCCAGATCAAGCGCACCAACTTTGTGACCCATCCGCGCAAGCGCAGTTGCCAGATGCATCGACACCGTAGATTTACCCGCGCCGCCCTTTTCATTTCCGACGACGATGATATGCGCCATGCCCTGTCCTTTGCCCGTTCTGCCGAGATTTGATCTATTTTCCCGCCACTATATGTGGTGTGTCGCCTTATGAAAAGCACAGTGCGACACCCAAGGCAATTCGAGAGGTTTCAAATCGGAATATTTCAAATATTCCGGCCCGCTTTCTTTGAAAGAAAGCGGATGCAACCTCTGGCCTAGGTATTGCGTCGCTTCGGGGCCGCGTTGCCACCTTTACCTGCTGCCGCTGCTGCCCGCCGCGCCTTGTTCTTTTTGCTGTTTGCCTTGCCGACGGGTGTCGTGTTCTTGGACCGGCCCGGTTTTCCGGCCGGTTTAGACCCAGTTGCGGGTTTCTTTTTGTAGGTCTCAACAACGCCTTCGGGACGTGAATGTTCAGGCTTGCGGCTGGATTTGGCGTGGGATGGTTTTGAGCCGCCGGGTTTGCCAGTTGGCTTTGGCTTTTTGCGACGTGGCTCTGGCGCGTCGTTCCAGTCAATTGGCGCCGCCGAATGCGTTGGCTTTGTCCGTTTGGGTTTACCTTCATGGGTTTTGGGCGCAAATTTCGGACGTGGGGAATTGGCAATCGAGGGCGGCTTATCAAGCTGTTTGATAATTGCACCCGGTTCCAGTTCCGATTTGCCACCCAGCGCCTTGAGGAACCCGCCCACGGACGCTTTGCGGATTTCGACAAAGGATTCGGTGTCCTGAATGCGAATAGCCCCAATGTCTTCGCGGGTTACATCGCCGGCTTTGCACAGCATCGGCAAATATCGCCGTGGTTCAGCACCTTTGGCGCGTCCACCCGTGATTGAAAACCAGACGCTTGGGCCGAATGCGCGCGGTGGTGCCTTTGTATCATTTCCGACAGCACTCAGCTCTTCCGGAGCCGTGTGGCTGGATCGGTACAGGCGCAAGAACGCGGTTGCGATCTGTTCGGGATTGAACGTTTCCAACAGTTTGGAAACGGTGCCGGTTTCGCGGTCTGTTGTTGTTTCGCCCCAGGATGGATCTTCGATCATCCGGGCCTCGTCGCGTTCCATTACCGCTTCGGCAGAAGGCGCATCGCTGACGGTTGCCACGACTTTGGCAGATTGCAGGATACGCTGGGCCTTGCGACGTACTGACGGTGGCACAATCAGAACGCTAACACCTTTGCGTCCCGCACGCCCGGTCCGGCCAGACCGGTGCAGCAACGCTTCGTGGTTGGAAGGCAGTTCGGCGTGGACCACCAGATCAAGGTTGGGCAAGTCGATGCCACGCGCCGCAACATCAGTCGCCACGCAGACACGCGCACGACCATCGCGCATGGCTTGCAGGGCGTGGGTGCGTTCGTTTTGCGACAATTCACCCGACAATGGCACAACCGAAAATCCACGATTGGACAGGCGAGTGGTCAGCCGGTTCACCATTGCGCGCGTGTTGGCGAAAACCAAGGCGTTGGGTGCCTCGAAATAACGCAGCACGTTGATAATGGCGTTTTCGGTGTCACGCGGGCCGACATTCATCAGTTGATATTCAATGTCGGAATGTTGCGATTTCTCGGCAACCGTCGTCACCCGTACGGCGTCTTTCTGATAGCTTTTGGCCAGATTTGCGATGCCGCGCGGAACCGTGGCCGAGAACATCAATGTGCGACGGGTATCGGGGGATTCGGCCAGAATGAACTCAAGGTCTTCGCGGAATCCGAGATCAAGCATTTCGTCTGCTTCATCCAGCACCACGCCTTTTACGTCACTAAGTTTGATTGATTTCCGCATGATGTGGTCGCGCAGGCGTCCCGGTGTTGCCACAACAATATGGGCACCGCGCGACAGGGCACGGCGTTCGTCGCGCATGTCCATGCCACCGACACAGGACGCAACAACCGCCCCAGTTTTGGCGTAAAGCCAGGTCAGCTCACGTTTCACCTGCATTGCCAGTTCGCGGGTCGGAGCAATGATAAGCGCCAGTGGGCTGTTTGCAGAGCTGAATGATTCAGACTCTCCCAGCAGGGTAGGAGCAAGTGCGAGACCAAACCCAACGGTTTTGCCTGATCCGGTCTGAGCCGAGACCAACAGGTCCGATCCATCCAGTTCCGGGTTGGACACTTCTTCCTGAACCGGGGTCAGCTTGTCGTAACCGCGCTGCGCGAGGGCATCTGCAAGAGCTTGTTTCATAGTCTGCTTTTCTGAATTGGGGCAGTCATGTCTATATCACAGGACCGATAAGCAAAAAAGGCTGCCCGGCATGGGCAGCCTTTGATAGTCGTTTTTAGTATGGCTTGGATTAAAAACCCAGACCTTCGTATTTCTTCTTGAACTTGGATACGCGTCCACCAGTATCCAGCAGGCGTGTGCCGCCACCAGTCCAGGCAGGGTGTACCGTTGGGTCAATATCCAACACCAGCGTGTCGCCTTCTTTGCCCCAGGTAGTCTGCATCTGATAAACCGTGCCGTCGGTCATTTTGACGTCGATCATGTGATAATCGGGATGGATGTCTTTTCTCATCTGTCCGCTCCTTA
>JAHRVZ010000001.1 GCA_019090405.1 Paracoccaceae bacterium | reverse complement strand
TCCAGATGTACTGGCCCTGGGGTCTGAGTACGACCAGCTATAAACTCGGCGTGATTGCGGCGGCTGCGCTGGTTTTGGTTGGGGTTTGGGTTCTGATGGCGCGTACCAAAATCGGTTTGCTGATGCGCGCCACGCAACTGGATCGTGAAATGGCGCTGGCCTTTGGCATTCCAGTTGAGCGCATCTATGCCATCGTATTTGGTATGGGTGCCGGGCTGGCGGCCATGGCGGCGGTGCTGATCGTGCCGATTCAACAGGCGCATTATTTGATGGGCGGTGATCCGCTGTTGCTATCGTTCATCGTCGTCATTATCGGCGGATTGGGAAGCCTGCCGGGCACCGTTCTTGCGGCCATTCTGATCGGACTTAGTGATGGTATCATTTCGGTGTTCTTCTCGCCCACTTTGGCCAAGATCCTAGCCACCTCGCTGGTCGCGATGGTGCTGGTGTTCCGGCCCCAAGGCCTGTTCGGAGTGCCTGCCCATGACTGACACCACCCGGATGCTGGTTCTGCATGTCGCAGTTCTGGCGGCGTTGTTTGCGCTTCAATTTGTGCTGCCTGCCTATCATCACGGCAACCTGGCGCGGATTATGGTGCTGGCGTCCTATGCCATCGGTTTCAACGTTTTGTTCGGCTATACTGGCCTGCTTAGCCTTGGCCACGCTTTGTTTTTCGCCGCTGGAATGTATGGCATGGGATTGGCGATCAAGATTTATGAAGCCTCTCCAGCCACTGCCCTTATTGCCGGGATCGTTACTGGAATAATCATATCGCTGGTTATCGGAGCCTTGGCCCTGCGTGCCGTTGGCATCGCCTTTATGATCGTTACATTGATGTTCGCGCAGGTCGGATATCTTACGGTTCTGTATTTTGGCGAATACACAAGAGGCGACGAAGGGTTTGTCATCCAGCAGGCCGATCGCATTTTGTGGGGCATTGATCTAAGTGAGCCAACCAATCGCTATTTCGCGGCGTTAACTTTGTTCAGCGTTTGCTTGTTGGTGACTTTGCGCATGGTCCAACGCCCATTTGGTAAAACCCTGATCGCCATCCGCGAGAACGAGGATCGCACGCGCATGTTGGGCTATGACGTGTTCGGCCACAAACTGGCAGCCGTGGTGGTGTCGGGCACGATTTCCGCCGCAGCTGGCGCGTTTTACGGCCTGTTGTTCGGTTATGTCGGGGCGACCTTTGCCACCGTTCAATATTCGATCTTTCCGTTGCTTTGGGTGCTGCTTGGCGGCACGGGCACCATACTTGGCCCCTTGGTTGGTACGCTTTTCATGTTCTACCTGATTGATTTGTCCAGTGCTGTGACCTCGGCCTATATGTTGATTGCCGGTGTGGTTCTGGTCGCTTTGACCCTGTTTGCACCACAAGGCATCGTTGGAGAGTTACGAAAACGATTTTGGAAGGGTCTGCCATGAGCCTGCTTTCAACCCGTGGCCTTTCCAAAAATTTCGCTGGTTTGCAGGCGGTGCAAAATGTAGATTTCGACCTGCCCGAAGGGCAAATTCGTGCTTTGATTGGCCCAAACGGGGCAGGGAAAACCACCTTTGTCGGTATGTTGTGCGGTCGCACCACCCCTTCAGTTGGCAGGGTGTCGTTTGACGGCAAAGACATTTCACATCTGCCGGCCCACAAGCGGATCAATCTGGGCATGGCCTATACGTTTCAGATCACCTCGGTTTTTGCCAATCTCAGCGTCGAGGAAAATGTAGCACTTGCCGCAAGGCGACGACTTGTCGGGCCTGAGGTGACTGCCCATGTGCAGGAGGCTTTGCAAAAGGTCGACCTGCAGGACCGGTTGGACCAACGCGCCGGGGATCTGAGTTATGGCCATCAACGACTGCTTGAAATCGCCATGGGGTTAGTGCAAAACCCGCGATTGCTGATTCTGGACGAGCCGACGCAGGGACTTGCCGATAGTGAGATAGAGGCCTTCAAAGACCTGATCCGTGGCCTTGTGCCCCAAACCACCATCCTTTTGATTGAACATAACATGAGCGTGGTTATGCAGACCGCCGACATGGTGTCGGTGCTGAACTTTGGTCAGATCCTTGCCGAAGGTACGCCTGCTGAGATTCACGCCAATGCGGATGTACAGGCCGCCTATCTGGGGACCGGCTGATGCTGAAACTTAAGTCGCTGAATGTCGCCTATGGGCAGGCGCAGATATTGCGGGACTTTTCTCTTGAGGTCAGCGCCGGTGAAATCCTGTGCCTGCTAGGGCGCAACGGGGCTGGCAAGACCACCACAATGAAGGCGATTATGGGGCTTTTGCCGCTGATGTCTGGTCAGGTGGTGTTGGATGGGGATGTCATTAGCGCGTTGCCTGCCCATAAGGTTGCTGGTGCCGGGATTGGCTATATTCCGCAAGGTCGGCGGCTGTTTTCTGAACTGACCGTGGCGCAGAATATCGAAATCGGGCTGATGGTGCGCAATTCAGGGCCAGAGGTTCTAGACGGTGTGTTAGAGTTGTTCCCGCGCCTGCGGGAACGGTATCACCAAAGGGCGCAAACCTTGTCAGGGGGCGAGCAGCAAATGCTGGCGACGGCACGCGCGTTATGTCTGGAACCCAAAGTTCTGTTGCTGGATGAGCCGACCGAGGGGCTGCAACCGTCGATGATCGAGGCCATTCGTCAGGTCATCGTGGTCATGCGGGACCGGGGTGTTGCGATTATTCTGGTGGAACAGCGTGTTGAGGCGGTGTTGTCAGTGGCAGACCGGGTGAGCTTTATTGACAACGGGCGTAATGGCGGCGTGATGAGCGCGAGTGAGTTGCAGGATAACCCGTCGATATTGCAGCAACATCTGGGTGTGTAATTTGAATGGTGCGAACAGTAAATTTGCGGCTTTGGTACATTCGAAAATATGTGGCAAAGTCAGCTTTTAGCCAATTGTAAAAATGCCGGCCGATCATCCGTGTTGGGTGTGAACCGGTGTGGAACTGAGTCGCAAACAAACCGCTCCACTCAGATCGTTTCTGCATCATCGCATTTTGCCAACCTGTTGTTTGTTGCCATCAAAGCCGGTGTATCGCGTTTATGTTGACAGGGGGCGCACACTGTCGCAAAATCCATTAGTGTACTTACAACTTTTGTCTCTCTAACAATCCCATGAAACTCGGCTCAGGAGACCCGGTAGTGAACGCATACCATAGGCCAAACGATTTGAATGATGCTCTGGCATTGTTGGCTGAAGGCCCATTGACGCTGGCAGCAGGTTGCACAGATTTGTTCGCCGCGACTGAATTACAGGAATTGCCGGGGGTGGTGCTTGATCTGACCGGAATTGCCGGATTGAGAGGAATCACAACCGGGCCTGATGGTTGGAGGTTCGGAGCGACTACAACCTGGAGCGACGTGATAGCCGCCGATTTACCAGCGGCTTTTGATATGTTGAAACAGGCGGCTCGCGAGGTTGGGTCGGTGCAAATTCAAAACGCCGGAACCATTGCTGGAAACCTGTGCAATGCCTCTCCTGCGGCAGACGGGGTGCCGCCTTTGCTGGCGTTGGATGCCAGGGTTGAACTGTCGTCAGTCAATGGTCAGCGCAATGTGGCGCTGGGTGCGTTTCTGACAGGGGTAAGACAAACAATCCTAAAGCCGGGGGAAATAGTCACGGCAATAGTGGTTCCCAAAAAGGCCGGGCAGGGGCAAAGTCGTTTCGCCAAGTTAGGAGCGCGAAAATACCTGGTGATTTCGATAGCAATGGTTGCTGTTCGGCTGGTTGAAGATGGCGGTAAAGTCAGGGAAATTGCTTTGTCGGTCGGCTCTTGCAGCGCGGTCGCCACCCGGCTGACAGAGTTGGAACAGCGCCTTACGGGGCAACCTATTGCCGGGCTGACATCCCTGATAGACCAACACATGCTGGCCGAAAAACTGTCCCCAATCAGCGACGTGCGCGCAGATGCGCCTTATCGGATCACTGCTGCAACCGAACTGTTGCGACGATCGGTGGC
>JAHRVZ010000338.1 GCA_019090405.1 Paracoccaceae bacterium | reverse complement strand
GTGGCACCTCAAGCGAATGGATCAGCGTTTCGACCGAGCCAAAGCGCAAATCCGCGCTGCGCCAGTTCAGCTTGCGCAATGGCGTGAACCGGTGGTCCATGATGGATTGCGCCATTTCGGTACTTAGCGCTGCCGCATCGCCCGTCACACCAAACGTCCCATCTGACATGCCGCGCCCTGCCCGCCCGGCAATCTGGGCAAGCTCGTTAGGGGCCAGCGGGCGCATCCGGCGACCATCAAATTTGCTCAGCGACGAAAACGCTACATGGTCAATATCCAGATTCAGCCCCATGCCGATGGCGTCCGTGGCAACCAGATAATCGACCTCGCCGTTCTGATACATTTCAACCTGCGCATTGCGCGTACGCGGCGACAACGCCCCCATCACCACCGCCGCCCCACCTTTTTGGCGGCGGATCAGCTCAGCGATGGCATAAACGTTATCAACCGAAAACCCGACGATGGCGCTGCGTGCGGGCATCCTGCTGATTTTCTTAGGGCCAGCGTAGGTTAGATTGGACATGCGTTCGCGCTGCATGAACTGTGCCTCAGGCACCAGTTCGCGGATTGGGCCACGCATGGTGTCGCTGCCCAAAAACAGCGTTTCATGCAGACCACGGGACCGTAGCAACCGGTCGGTGAAAACATGGCCCCGCTCTGGATCAGCGCAAAGCTGTATTTCGTCGATGGCCAGAAAATCGACGCCCATGCCATCAGGCATCGCCTCGACGGTGCAAACCCAGTATTTGGCGCGGGGCGGCAAAATCCGTTCTTCGCCAGTGACCAGCGCCACAACCGATGGTCCTCGAATGGCAACGATACGGTCGTAAACCTCGCGTGCAAGCAGACGCAGCGGCAGGCCAATCACCCCGGTTCGGTGAGCCAGCATCCGTTCAATTGCATAATGCGTTTTACCTGTATTGGTCGGGCCCAAAACCGCCACAACCCGAGATGACCCAGCCACCAATGCCCCCTGATCCTGCGTTCGGACCTATAATGCCTTGCCCATTACATGGGACTTTAATCGTTCAATTGCTTCTGCAGCAACTTCATGGTGTGGATGTATAGCCTGTACACGCTGATACACCTCGTAGGCGCGTTCACTGTCATTAAAGGTTTCCAGTATAGCCGCAAGCCCAAGAATGGCGTCGTAATTGTTTGGATTCAATGCCAACGCAGTTTCCAGATCAAGCAGCGCCGGACCCAGCAAATCAGCCGTAAAATAGGCACGTGCACGCAGGGTCCAGCCCTGTGCAAATTCAGGCGCATGATCGGTCAACGCAGTGAGGTGGTCAATTGCAGCATCAATATCGTCAACCTCAAGCGCATCACGCCCGCGTTTCAGCAAAAGATCCATCGCAGCCGAACCGCTTTTGTTCCAGACAGCCTGTAACTGACGTTCCAATTTCAGCGCCTCGGCCTCATTTGCCTCTGCGAGTTGTTGCAACAACACAGTTTCATCGGTCAAATCAGCATTTTGGGCATTCACAGGCAGGCAAAGCGTGACTATCACAGCAAATGCCGCCACGGTACTTTTGAAATTTGGGTTTTCAATGCTCATAACATTGGTCAGTGTAACGCGGTGTGCGTCGATTTCCAGACATAAGCACATCAATCTTTTATGAGGACAACAGATGAGCGACTTTCTTGAGCAGGCCGCGGCCCAGCTTGGCGAAAAAATATCCGGGTTTGACGGGACTGCCAAATTTGCCATCGAAGGCACAGGCTCAATTGTGCTGGACAGCGATGGCGCACGCGTTTGTGATGATGAGGCCGATGTCACGATGTCAGCCGATGCCGAAACCTTTGAAGCGATTTTTTCGGGCGAAATGAACCCCACCAGCGCCTTTATGACCGGCAAGCTGACCATTGATGGCGACATGGGCATGGCGATGAAACTGGCGTCGGCTCTGGCCTGATGAATTTGACGCCTGCGCCTTATTTTGACGACATAACTGACGAACCGTCTGGGGGAGCCGCTTATTGGATCACCACATCGGACGACCTGCGCATCCGCGTTGCGATTCAGCGCCCGGAATCCGGCGTTCAGGGAACCGTACTTTTGTTCCCTGGCCGCACAGAATACATCGAGAAATACGATTCTGTTGCGCGTGAACTTGCAACACGGGGCTATGCAACGCTGACCATCGACTGGCGGGGTCAGGGTCTTGCCGACCGGATGCTGGACGATGGGCGCATTGGCCATGTGGTACAGTTTAACGACTATCAAAAAGACATTGCGGCAATGATGCGTGCAGCGCGTGAAATTGATTTGCCGCGCCCGTTTCACCTGTTGGCCCATTCCATGGGCGGGGCCATTGGCCTGCGTGCCGTGATGGAGGGATTGCCAGTGCAGACCTGCGCCTTTAGCGGACCGATGTGGGGCATACAGATGTCACCGATCGAACGGTTGGCGGGAATGGCCCTGGCATTTGGCGGAACAAAACTGGGGTTTGGCGATAAAATCGCGCCCCAAACAGGCCTTGATAACTATGTGCTGACGCAGGATTTTGAGGGCAATACCCTGACCACCGATCCTGACATGTACAAAAAGATGCAGGACCAGTTGGCCGCCCATCCCGATATTGGTCTTGGCGGTCCAAGCCTGAACTGGCTACGCGAGGCACTGTCTGAAACAAGCCATCTGGCGGAACGCTCGTCACCCGATATCCCCTGTGTGACGTTTCTTGGCAGCAACGAGCAAATCGTCGATGCCCAGCGCATTCACGACCGCATGGAAAAATGGCCGCGCGGCACGCTTGAGATCATCCAAGGCGGTGAACACGAAGTTCTGATGGAAACACCGGACATCCGAAAAACCGTTCTGGACCGGCTTGAGACCTTGTTTTCGAACGGTAAAGACGTGGGCTGAGATGCCGGTGATTTAATTTTCGTAAAATGTCTGCGACAAAAGCAAAATCTGGGGCAAAATTTAGCTTCGGCGCACCTATATACCCAAAGATACAAACAAAGAGGTTCACATGTTCCAACTCTCCTTTCCTGTGCGCGATGCAAATGCTGGCTCGGGTTCTGACAATCTGGGAAACCTGCCCGAATGGGATCTGAGCGATCTCTACACCGCCACGGATGCGCCTGAACTGGCGCGTGATCTTGAGTGGCTGGAAAACGCCTGCGCGTCATTTGCCAGCGATTACGAAGGTAAATTGGCCGGGCTGGATGCAGACGGTCTGTTGGACTGTGTCTTGCGCAATGAAAAGATCAACGCCATTGCCGGGCGGATCATGTCGTTTGCGGGTCTGCGGTATTACCAGCTGACAACCGATGCCGAGCGGGCGAAATTCATGTCCGACTGTCAGGAAAAGATCACCGATTACACCACACCTTTGGTGTTTTTCACGCTTGAACTGAACAATATCGAAGACGATGTTCTGCTGGCCCATTTTGCCAAAAACAACGATCTGGCCCGCTATAAACCAATCTTTGATCGCATTCGTGCGATGAAACCTTACCAACTTAGCGAAGAGCTGGAAAAGTTTCTGCATGACCTTGGTGTTGTTGGCGATGCCTGGGAACGGCTGTTTGACGAAACCATCGCCGGTCTGGAATTCAATGTCGATGGCGAGCCATTGAACATCGAAGGCACCCTGAATTTGTT
>JAHRVZ010000005.1 GCA_019090405.1 Paracoccaceae bacterium | reverse complement strand
TCGTCGCCGAGGCCGGGTTTCTGACCCGTGTCCCCGATTGTACCGCGATGCGTCTGCGGGTGGCCACCCAAACCGCCAGTCCGCCGCAAGGTTGGATGGATTATGACGCGTTGATTGCGCAGGCAAGCCCGGCAAAACCGCACCCTGCGGCCAGTGCCAATGATCCGGCGATGATGATCTATAGTTCGGGCACAACCGGCGCACCCAAGGGGATATTGTTGCGTCACAATGCGCTGGTCGAAAACGCCCGGATGACGCTAAGCGTGCTGAAAACCACCGCGCAGGACCGGCACATGACCGTGTTGCCCCTGTTCAGCAGCTTTGGCTTTGGCTTTGATTTTGTTCAGGTCGGGTTGTTGCGTGCATCGGTGGTGATTCAGCAACAATTTGATGAAAAGCAGGCCGTTGAATTGATCGCTCGCCACCGGGTCAGTTTTCTGGCGGCGGTTCCGACAATGCTGGCGCGGATGTTTGATCCGGCCGTTATAGGCGATCTGGATCTGTCCTGTGTGCGGCTGATTGATGTGGGTGGTGGCCCGGTTGCGCCGCGGCTTAAGGCGAAGTTGGCCGATGATTATGGGATCGAGGTTGTCGAAAGCTATGGGCTGACGGAAATCTCGCCGGTTGCCTCGGTGCAGGTGCCTTCAGATGCGGGCGCGCTTGGGTCATGCGGCGCGCCGCTCCCTGGTATCGAATGCCGGGTGATCGGGTTGGACGGAAGCCCTGCCGGGGTGGATCAGCCGGGCGAATTGCAGTTTCGCGGCCCGACCCTGATGAGCGGATACTGGAACCAGCCGGAATTGACGGCACGGACGTTAAAGGACGGCTGGCTGCGCTCTGGCGATGTTGGCAGGATCGACATTCAAGGCAACATTCATATTCTTGACCGCACCAAGGACATGATCGTCGCCAATGGTTTCAACGTTTACCCCAAAGAGGTCGAAAGCATCATTGCCGAGCTGGAACAGGTGCAATCGGTCGCCGTTGTAGGCGTGCCCGATGATATTCAGGGCGAACGCATTCACGGTTTTGTGGTGCTGAAACCGGGGGCAACACTAAGCGAGGCTCAGGTGTTTGAACGCTGCGTTATTGGGCTTTCCAGTTACAAACGCCCGAAGAAAGTGCATTTCATAAAGGAAATGCCCCTGACCGGATCGGGTAAAATCCGCCGGGTTCAATTGCGAGACATGCTGGCCAGTAACAAGGACGAAACAACGTGACTGCTGAAAATAGCCCCAACAAATACCAACTAAGCGAAGATCAGGTTGCCTTTTGGCACTCGGTGCAAAAATTCTGCGCTGAACGGATCGAACCGCGTGCTGCTGACATTGACACCACCAGCATATTCCCGGCTGACCTGTTCGATGAAATGGGCAAACTGGGCTATATGGGGGCGCCTTATGATCCTGATTGGGGCGGCGCTGGCTGCGATGCGGTGATGGTTTGTCTGCTGCTTGAGGAAGTGTCACGCGCGTCCGGCGCGGTTGGCAGTTCGCTGAATGCGCATATCTCGCTGGCGTCGTCAGTGATTGCCAATCACGGCACTGAGGAGCAGAAACAGAAATACCTGCGTGATCTGACGTCGGGGCGTAAAATCGGCTCGTTCGGGTTGACCGAACCGTCTGGCGGCTCGGACGCGGCGGCCTGTCAAAGCCGCGCGGTTCGCAAGGGCGATAGTTGGGTTCTGAATGGCACCAAACAGTTCATCACCAACGCGCCGGTTGCGGATATTTTTGTGGTCACGGCCCGCACCGGAACGGAATCCGGATCCAAAGGCGTTTCGGCCTTTATCCTTGAAAAAGGCATGAAGGGTCTGAGCACCGGACCGGATGATCGCAAAATGGGAGTCAACGGATCGCCCACTTCGCAGGTGTTCATGGACGCGGTTGAGGTGCCGGCCGAAAACATGGTCGGCGAAGAGGGCCGTGGATTTCGTGAGTTCGCCCAGACGCTGGATCGCGGGCGCATTCATGTAGCGGCGCTGGCAGTGGGGCTGGGGCAGGCGGCAATGGACGCGGCGATTGGTTATGCGCGCGAACGCGAACAGTTCGGTCACAAGATCGGTGAGTATCAGGGGGTGCAATGGCCAATCGCTGAAATGGCCACCGAACTTGAGGCCGCGCGCTTGCTGACACTGAACGCGGCGCGGATGTATGACGCCGGGTTGTCAATCAAAACCGAAGGCGCGATGGCCAAGTTCTTTGCGGTCGAGGCCTCCTTACGGGCCTGTTCCAACGCCATCGAGATTTTTGGCGGCTACGGTTACATGCGTGACTACCCGGTCGAACGGTTTTACCGCGATGCCAAGATGTACCAGATCGGAGAAGGCACCAGCCAGATTCAGCGCATGGTTATTGCGCGCGAATTGCTGGGCCGTTTCAACACAAAAAAGGAAACCAACACATGAGCGACGACGTATTAGTCCGCAAAGAAGGCACGATTGCCTGGATCATCCTGAACCGCCCCGACAAACGCAATGCGCAAGGGGTAAATTTCACGCCCAACCTGATGGCCGCACTGGATCAGGTGGAAAACGACCCCGACGTAACCGTGGCGATCCTGACTGGCAAAGGGCCGGTTTTTGGAGGCGGCGGCGATATGAAAGAAATCATGAGCGTCGAGCCGCAGGATCCCGAATGGGAATTCGAACTTGTGCGCGGCTATAACAAACTGATTTCACGTATCTATCACTTTGACCGTCCGATCATCGCGGCGATGAATGGACCGGCAGTTGGTGGTGGCGCCTGTCTGGCGCTGGCCTGCGATTTTGTCATTGCGGCGGACACGGCAGCCTTTCATTTCGCCTTTGGGCGCATCGGGCTGGCCGGGGCCGACATGGGCGCACCATTCCTGCTGCAGCGCCATATCGGCGCGGCGCTGGCCTCCTATCACATCATGGTCGGCACAACTATTGATGCAGACGAAGGCAAGTCTCTGGGCCTGTTCACCCATGTGGTTCCGGGCGAAGACCTCGAGGCTAAGGCACTGGAAGTGGCCGGCAAAATCGCCAGCCAAAGCAGGCGTGCCACCACCATCACCAAACTGGCGCTGCGTCGCTCGCCCGAGGCAGGGCTGGATGCGGCCTTGGAATACGAGGCCTATCTGCAAAGTTTTGCGTTTCAGTCTGAGGGGCACAAACAGCGGCTTGGCGCATTTCTGAACCGCAGCAAAGGTTGATGCCGCGCCACCCGGACCCATTATTTAGGAAAGAACCATACTCCAATGAATACCGAACCCAGTGACTATATCGACTTTGGCCTGCAAGAAGAACACGTTGCTTTTCGCGACCAGTTCCGCCGCTTTGTTCTGGACCGTCTGGTCCCGATTGCCGAACGCGCCGAGGCCGAAAAACGGTTTCCGCTAGAGGTGTACGACGAATTGCGTAACAACGGCTATCTTGCAGTCAACTATCCGGAAGAGGTCGGTGGCGGCGGTGGTGATCTGCTGATGGGCTGTATCTTTTACGAAGAACTCAGCCGCGCGTCTGCCGGCATTTCCGCCGGCGTTTTCGCGCATCAGCATCTGGCGGTCGGCCCAATTCTCAAATTCGGCACCGACGCGCAGAAACGCGAATACGCCGATCCGGGTTTGCGCGGTGAACGCATCGGCGCCTTTGGTCTGACCGAACCTGACGCTGGCAGCGATATTCGCGGCATCAAGACGGTGGCGCGTCGGGACGGCGATGATTGGGTCATCAATGGCAGTAAACTTTACATCACCAACGGCTGCATTGCCGATTTCATGCTGGTTGCGGCACGCACGGACGACGGGCGCGCCAATAACAGCCTGACGCTGTTTCTGGTCGATACAAAAGACGCCGGGGTAAAGGCCACTGAGTTGAACAAAGTCGGCAACCATTCCTCGTCTACGGCATTGGTGTCGTTTGACGATGTACGGGTCGGGTCGGACGCGATCATGGGCGGAATGGGGGGCGGTCTGGCGATGCTGAAGGCAACCCTGACCGAGGGCCGCATTCTGGTCGCCAACCGCGGTCTTGGCATCGCACAAGAGGCGGTTGAATGTATCCTGTCCTATTCCGGACAGCGCCGCGCCTTTGATCAGACCATCGGTAAGTTTCAGGGCGTCGCCTTTCAGATATCGTCAATCGCCACCCGCGTCGATGCGGCCCGTCTGATGATTTACCGCGCCGCGCATCTGAAAATGGCCGGCAAGGATTGTATCCGCGAGGCGTCGATGGGCAAACTGCTGGCCAGCGAAATCGCGGTCGAGGCGGCGGGCAAATCGCTACTGCTACATGGCGGGGCCGGGTACATGGAGGAAATGAAGGTCGCCCGCCTGTACCGGGATGCGCCGGAGGCATGGATTGGCGAAGGCACCAATGAAATTCAGCTACTGGTGATCTCTAAAACCTTGGGATTGTTATAGTCATGGGGCCGGAAACCTATCCGCATTTGTTGTCACCTTTTCAGTTGGGGCGGCTGACGCTGCCCAATCGGATGATGGTTCCGGCTCTGACCAGCAATTTCGCGCAGCCCGATGGCAGCGTCGGTGACGCGTTGATCGGCTATCTGCTGGAACGGGTACGCGGCGGCTTTGGGTCAGTCGTGAGCGAAAATATCGGCGTGCATCCCGGCGGCAAGGTCATGGAACGTATGGTGCTGGGCCATGATGACAGCTATCTGCCGGGGCTGACCCGGCTGGCGCAGGCGGTCAAGGCCGAAGGCGGCGTGCTGATCGGCCAGATCAACCATGCCGGCCGTCAGACCAACAG
>JAHRVZ010000337.1 GCA_019090405.1 Paracoccaceae bacterium | reverse complement strand
CGTGAAACCCATCCCGATGCAATGTTTGCCCGAGGCGTTCCCGAAGAGGCCATCAAACTGGCCGAAAAGCGCATGATTGACATCAATCGCGCATGGGAAGAAATCAGCAGCGCGCAAGTCTGATGCGACTGGCAACTTATAACGTTGAATGGTTCAGCAATCTGTTTGATGAACGGGACCAATTGTTGCTGGACGATGGCTGGTCCGGGCGGCGTGATGTGACACGGGCCCAACAGATCGAAGCACTTGGCGTTGTGTTTACCGCAATGGACGCAGATGCGGTGATGGTGGTCGAGGCTCCGGACAGCAATGGAGAACAAAGCACCGTATCCGCGCTTTTGGGGTTTGCCAAGCTGTTCAACCTTAGAACGCGTGAGGTTGCAGTTGGTTTTGTCAGCGACACACAACAAGAGATTGCGCTGCTGTATGACCCGGATGTTCTAAGCGCGCGACATGATCCAATTGGGGCTGAAACCGGGCGCAAAGGCCGCGCCGATGCCCCGCGCTTTGACAGCACTTTTCGCATTGATCTGGATGTGGATGCCACCGAAGATCTGGTTAGGTTTTCTAAACCGCCGCTTGAACTGGCTGTGACAACAAAAACAGGCCAGGAATTACGCCTGATCGGCGCTCATCTGAAATCCAAAGCACCGCATGGTGCGCGCAACCATGATGCGGTTATGCGGATATCAATTGCCAATCGACGCAAACAACTGGCACAGGCGATCTGGCTGCGATCACGCATTACATCGCACATTGAACAGGGTACACCGCTGATTTTGTTGGGTGATTTGAACGACGGTCCGGGTCTGGACGAATACGAACATCTGTTCGGGCGCTCATCGGTCGAAATTTTATTGGGCGATGATCTGTATGATCCTCATGCGCGGCTTGCGCTGCAACGGCGTCCCGGTGCGGTGGCAACCACGGCACGGTTCAAGAAACATGGGCAGGACAAATACCTGCAGGCTTTGCTGGATTACATCATGATTTCGCCGGTGTTAATGGCAAGTGACCCGGTCTGGCGCATCTGGCATCCGTTTGACGATGGCGCCTGCTGGGGTCTGCCTGAGTTGCGCAATGCTTTGCTTACTGCGTCCGATCATTTCCCGGTTTCTCTGGATATTGCGATCTGACCCTTCACGCAGACCAGTTTAATCCCTATATTTCGGGCTATGAAACACACAGCCAGCCTTATATTCGCCTTTAGCCTTTTCAGCGCGCCAGTATTGGCCGAGGACAAGGACGCGCCGGGATTGATGCAGCGCGGCGCTGAAATGTTTCTGGAAGGATTGCGTCAGGAAATGTCCCCGGCGCTGGATAATCTGCAGGAACTGGCGGAACAGGCTGGTCCTTCGATGATGAATTTTCTTGCCGAAATGGGACCGGCCTTTGCCGATTTGCTGGACGAGGTTGAAGACTGGAGCCGCTATTCAGCCCCGGAAATATTGCCCAATGGCGACATCATCATTCGCCGAAAACCGGATCAGGAAATTGATCCGCCGAGCACCGGTGAAACCGATATCTAGGCAGAATTGGCTTTTTGCTCTGTTTCATTTTGCACGCAGCTTGATCTCGACCTCACTGTTCATCGCATTTGCCAGCGCATTAAACCGCGCTTCAGCGACTTCTCCAAACAACGGCGCGGCTTCGGCAGACAGATGCAATTCCAGCAATTTCTTTTTGGGCCGCCAGCGCATTGTGCCCATTTGCGCGTCCTTGCGCATCCACAGCATTGCGCCAAAACGCATAGCTTTGCCTAGAATCTCGGCCTGTTTCTGCCCCTTGTCGTCCAGCAGTTCACAAAGGTCTTCAAATCGCGTGCCTTCGCGTTTGTTGCGATAACGGTGCAGCAGAGCCAACCCAAGAAAGACCCGTTCAGAATGTTTCAACCCACCAAGATTGGCGCGTGTTGCGTTGTCAAAACACACTTCGGCCCGATAGTCAGGATGGGCGCGCCAACTGACATCATGCAACAAACACGCGGCTTTGGTCAGACGTTTCTGCGCCTCGGGGGCGGTTTTGAATAGCGGCATGACAAATTGATACAATGTCTTGCCAAACCCCGGTAGCCGGGCGTCTTTGGCCTCGGCAAAATGACAGGCCTCGATCAGCGGATCACGGTCCCGCAATCTTTGTGGCATTTGCTCATACAGCATACCTTCGCGGATGCCATAACTGGAAATCGCAATGTCCTCGGGCTTGAACGTGCGGATCAACTGGCCCAGCACTTCGGCGGCAATCGGTACCAACGCCATCCGCGCTGAGGAAATACCGCATTCAGCCTGTAGTTCTGCGATAGAGTGCTCATTGATATAGTTGATTGTTGCGCGCACGTCTTTGCCGCGCATCCGGTATTCATGCAGCACTTTCATCGGGTAATTTCGCCGCGCCATGTCAATGCGGGCGATGGCACGCCAACTGCCACCGACCAGAAACAACCGATCCGGCTGTGGACCCATTTTGGCGCTTAGGTCAGCCAGAACCTGTTTGATGTGTTTCTTGCGCCCCTCGCGCCCGCCCGCGACATCACGCAGCTTTAGCGGGCCAAGTTCCGAGCTGACACGTTTGCCAACCCGGCCATCCGCAATCTCGGCAAGCTCAAGCGAGGCGCCGCCAATATCACAGACCAACCCGTAGGACCCCGGCCAGCCAAGCAATACGCCCTGAGCGGACAACCGTGCCTCTTCCTCGCCGTGAATGACCCAGATGCGCAGGCCGGTTTCACGCTCGACCTCGTCGCGAAAATCAGGCCCATCAGAGGCGTCCCGAACGGCGGCGGTTGCCACCGCCGTCAACGGCGGTAGACCCATGCCGCGCGCCAGATGTTGAAACCGGCGGATAGCAGCCAAGGCCCGCAGGCGTCCTTTTGGGTTCAGTCGCCCGGTTTCTGCCAATCCGGCGCCCAACGCACACATGATCTTTTCGTTGAAAAAATAGGCAGGCGACCGCGCGGCGCCATCAAACACCACCATCCGAACCGAGTTTGATCCAATGTCTACAACCCCGACTCGCGACAAAGCACGGGATCGTGGATCATCAAATAACGGGCGACCAAATGGCCCCCATTCGGATG